>JAUJLY010000168.1 GCA_030447145.1 Thermomicrobiales bacterium | reverse complement strand
AATCCACAAGGGTTCGCCGAGCTTGGTCCGCGTGCAACGACCATGCGTTGCGACGTTTCCGATTCGGAAGCTGTTGACCTGCTTGTGGCTACGGTTCTCCAACAGTTCGGGCGTCTTGACATTATGGTCGCCAACGCGGGCATTGGGAGAGGCGCACCGGTTATCGACATGACAGACGAGGTGTTCCGTCAGGTTCTCTCGGTTAACCTTGAGGGCTCGTTTTATTGCTGCCGGGCGGCGGCTCGGGCAATGATCCCGGCGCGGAGTGGCGTCATTCTGACGGTCGGCTCGATCTTCGGTCGCGACACGCCGGTTGGTAATGCAGCCTATGGCGCGTCCAAGGCCGGAGTGATGGCGCTGACTGCGGCCCTGGCTCGTGAACTTGGACCGCACGGCATCCGCGTCAATTGTGTGAGCCCTGGAAACATGGCGACCGAGATGCACTGGAGCGCACTTCATCGCCGCGCCGGTCGTAAGGATGTGTCCTTTGAGACATTGGTGAATCGGCTTCGGTCTGACATTCCCTTGGGACGACATGGCGAACCGGAGGATATTGCCGCTCTCGTCAGCTTCCTCGTTTCCCCCGATGCATCCTACATCTCTGGTCAAACCATTAATGTCGACGGTGGCTACCAGCCACGCTGAGGAGGTAATGTGACGATCTCCATCGATTTCTCGGGCCAGGTCGTGCTGGTGACCGGCGGAGCGTCCGGTCTCGGCTTCGCAATCTCAGAAGCATTTGGTCGGGCCGGAGCGACCATCGCACTTAACGATCGCTCGCCGGACCGCGCTGAGAGGGCCGCAGGCGAACTTTCTCGCGCGGGAACTGCATGCCGCGGATTTTCGGCGGACGTGCGCGACGCGATGGCTGTGCGCAGCATGGTTGACCGCGTGGTAACTGAACTTGGGCCCCCGGCGGTGACCGTGGTCAATGCCGGAATATACCCCAACACGCCGTTCCTCGAGCTACCTGAGGAGGAGTGGGATCGCGTTCTCGACACGAACCTCAAGGGAGTCTTCCTGACCTGCCAAACCGTGGCCAAGGCCCTGGTGTCGGCCAATCAGGGAGGGCAGCTGCTAACGGTCTCGTCAGGCGCAGCGAATACCGCATTCTGGGGATGGTCCCATTACTGTGCGTCCAAGGCAGCAGTCGTGATGCTTACGCGCGCGATGGCCTTGGAACTCGGCGAGCACCTGGACGAAGCGTACAAGCATGCCGCTCGAACGTCCATTCCGATTGGCCGACCGGGAGAACCGACGGATATTGCCAATGCCGTGCTCATGCTTGCATCTCCTCTCACAGACTACATGAGCGGTGCCGTAGTGGCAGTGGACGGAGGCAGCAGTTCCGGCAGAACCGGTGTTCGTCCCAAGAGTTAACTTCCACCCCTTTCTCTATTTGCCGATCCAGTGATGTCTCCACGAAACCCGCGTCGACCGATGCCACCACCACCCGCACCCAGGTGTTGATGTGTCCGAAGGTGCGCACGGCGGTGTCTGCGATGCCCTCGACCTCGGCGAAGTTAGTCAGGTCACAGTCGGCGTAGGCTGCTTCGCTACCTTGGGCGGTAATCTCGCTCACGAGGGAGGCGAGCCCGAGCTCCCTGCGCGCCGCAGCGACGACCTTCGCCCTCGCTCAATGAAGCGAAGAGCGGTTTCGCGCCCGATGCCGCTGGACGCTCTGACGATCACCATTACCAGGTCGGTTTCTCCAGCGATGTAACGGTTGGCACTTCCGGCCGTCCGATGCCACTGTGTATCGGCGAAATCCCCTGTTAGAAGGGGAAGACCTCGCCGAGTGAGGCAATGACTTCACGACCGTAGCCGGCAGCCGTCAGCGGCGTGACGATGTCCTTTTCGAGGTTGGGCAGATAACCGACAAGGAGATCTGCCGGTCCTGAAATCTCGACACGGCGAAGGGCCGCGGGGAGGAGGAGCGTTTCCGCCCGATCCAAAGTCTCTTTCCAGTCACTGCTTGCAACCTTCATCGGGCTTCCGACGTTCGTTACGATCATCGCTGTGTCGAAGGTGTGACGCATTGGGGCGACAGTGCCGACTGACCAACGCTCCAGCGCGTAATAGGGGCTGGCGCAGCAGATGACCCGGTCAACGTCTTGGCCAGGGCTTACGCGAAGTCCGGGATTGAAGCTTGGTCGCGAATCAAGCTTGATCTCTTCCAGAAGCATGTCAAGGTTGCGGTGCCACACGTCGGTATCCAGATAAGCACCGTCGGTCATGCTGTGCGGCATCGCGTTCTGGAGTACGTCAGAGGTTTGCTGGATCTCGTAGAGCAACGTGTCGGGACCGAAGCTGTGCAGCGTGCCGCCCGGAACATGAATCGTCTGCCCGGCATGAACCGGCAGCCGCCTCATCACAGAGTCGTAGTCCTGGTGGAGGAGGGCGTCGCGCAATGTCGCCTTGTCGACACCTTCCCTGACGCCGACAAGGGCAGTAGCGCCAGCCGCGGCGGCGAGGATATGCCACGCTTCCGTCTTCCCGTGCGGTTCGCCCTCAAGTCGTTGTGCGGCTTCGTCATCGGCGTGCAGATGGACCGGCAACATGCCTGCGCCATCGATGAACTTTGTGAGGAGCGGGAAGTGGGGTCCCCTCCAGCTGCGACCGACGAGTGCATCTGGATGCTCAGTTGCAAGGGATCTCAGCGACTGGCCGCCCAGGGGTCCATTGCGGACGACCGCCTCTGCTCCGTCGACATCGCTCACCTCCCACGTTTCGGCGACGTGCCACGCAGGAAGGTTCGCCTTGCCCAGGTGGTCGACAATTGCCCGTCCACCAGAGATGTAGGTCCGAAACGGTGTCGTGAGGTGTAATGGGTGCCACTGCATCGGGAGAACTCCTCCTCATCGTCTATATCATCATGGCGACGGATGATTGCCACCCCCGTTTTGCACGCTCTGTGCCTCGCGGCGTGCAGCCGGTCCATTCACTTATGCGCCGTTAGCATGTAAGCCGAGGTCGTTTCCTGATTGCCCCTATTTGCGCACCTCGCTAGTGATACTCGGGCAGGTACTCACCGTGGGCCTCGATGAGGTCATCGACGAGATGCCAAATCTGGTCGAGGTCGAGCTCGGCGGAGGTATGCGGGTCGAGCATCACGGCGTGATAGATGTGCTCCCGCTTGCCGGTCAAGGCTGCCTCAACCGTCAGGCGCTGAACGTTGATGTTCGTCTGCATCAACGCCGCCAGATGGACTGGCAGCTCACCGATCCGGGTCGGTTGGATACCGTTCCTGTCCACAAGACAGGGAACCTCCACACAGCACTCATCGGGCAGGTTCGAGATCAGGCCCCCGTTCTGGACGTTGCCGTAGATCCTTTGGGGAGTTCCCGTCTCCATACCGAGGACGATGCGGGAGGCGTATTCGTCTGTTCGCTTGTGCTCGATCGGTGATTCCCCCTCGTACTCGTGCCGCATCGCATCCCACTTCGAAATCTGGTGCTCGCAGCGCGAGATGTACTCGTCGAGCGGGATGTTGAAGTCCTCGATCAGGTCTGGTCGGTCCCGCTTGATGAACCAGGGGCCATATTCCGCGAAGTGCTCGCTGGATTCGGTGACGAAGTAACCGGTGCGTTTGAAGAGCTCGTAGCGGACACGGTTCCACTCCGGTGCACGGCCCTCGTCGAGTACCTGGCGGATCCTTGGATACAGGTCCTCACCGTCACGCTCGAACTTCAGGTAGAAGGCATAGTGGTTGATGCCGCCAACGATGTAATCGATCTCCTCAACCGGTACATCGATATCCTGCGAGAGCTCCCAGGACGTGTGCTGGACGCTGTGGCAGAGGCCGACCGTCTTGATCGGGCTCGACTCCGCGATTGCCCAGCAGTTCATCGCCATCGGGTTGACGTAGTTAAGGAAAAGCGCGTCGGGGCATATCTCCTCCATGTCCCGCACGACGTTCAGAAGTTCCGGGATCGTGCGGAGGCCACGGAAGATGCCGCCAATGCCAAGCGTGTCGGCGATGGTCTGGCGCAGCCCGTACTTCTTCGGGATCTCGAAATCGATCACCGAGCCCGGTTTGTAGCCGCCGATCTGGAACATGCAGATAACGTAGTTAGCGCCTTTCAGTGCCTCGCGGCGATCGGTGAATGTCTGCACCTTCGCCGGTGCCTCGAAGTGCTCGACGAGCTTTCGCGCCACGATCTCCGATGTCTTGAGCCGCTCATTGTTGATATCAAAGAGATTGAAGGTGCACTCGTTGAGCTCCGGGAAACTGAGGATGTCACCCATGAGGTTCTTAGCGAAGACGGTGCTTCCGGCACCGACGAAGGTGAATGTAGGACCTGGCATCAATGCTCCCTTTGATCGTTCGCGATCTCATTCCGCGCATTGTCCCACGGCGGTGTTGGAGCGGAAACACCCGAATGGGAAAACCGAACCGAGCGAAGGCAACGGCCGTGCACCTTTGCCTGGGTTCCCGATCGTGGGCGGCTACAATGTTAACAACAGGGCGCCGCAGGGCGTGTGTATATATGGACAGGGCATCGACTCATTATGGACAGTGAACAACAAAATCGTTTCGATGTGATCGTGATAGGGGCCGGAATCAACGGTGCGGGCATTGCACGTGAAGCGGCTCTCCGCGGTCTCAAGGTATTGCTGATAGATAAGGACGATCTTGGGAGCGGGACGACCGCGACTTCAAGCCGTCTTATTCATGGCGGGCTGCGGTATCTCGAACATTACGAGTTTTCGCTGGTGCGAGAATCGCTGCGGGAGCGGGAACGGTTGCTCAGCGCGGCGCCGCATCTGGTCAAGCCGTTGCCGCTGACGTTGCCTATCTATGAGGGGCACTCTCGTGGTCCCTTCATGATCAGGCTCGGCATGATCGCCTATGACGTTCTTTCCTACGACAAGTCCCTGCCACGTCATCGCATGTTCACCAGGAGCCAGGCGCTCGAGGCTGAACCTGGTCTGGAGCCGGAGGGGCTCAGGGCCGCCGCGCGCTACTACGATGCTCAAGTCGATTTTCCCGAGCGGTTGGTTGTCGAGAACGTGATCGACGCGGTGGGTAATGGCGCCGTTGTGCGGACACACACGGCCGTCGATGGATTCATTATCGAAGCCGGGGTTGTCCGGGGTGTACATCTCGTCGACATGCTGACGGGAGAGCGGGACTCTGCCTACGCCACAGTGACGGTCAATGTCGCTGGACCGTGGGTGGATGACGTCGTCGCCGGGTTCGGTGTTTCCTCGGCCTGGAAGCGCCTTATCGGTGGAACCAAGGGCAGCCATATCGTCGTCGAGCCTTTCCCGGGTGCGCCTGAGGATGCGCTCTACATTGAGGCGCGGCAGGACGGCCGGCCGTACTTCATCATCCCGTGGAACGGTCTGTACATGATCGGCACGACGGACATCCGCTTCGAGGGGGATGAGGACCGCGTCGTGGCCTCCGAAGAGGAGATCGCCTACCTGCTGAAAGAGACGAATCTCGCGATTCCCCAGGCGGACCTGTCGCGGGAAGATGTGCTCTACACCTTCTCCGGGTTGCGTCCCCTGCCGTACCAGGCAGAAGGCGCCGAGGGGGCAATAAGCCGCAAGCACATCGTCAAGGATCACGCGCCGCAGATCGAGGGTCTTCTCTCGGTCATCGGCGGAAAGCTGACGACCTATCGCAGCCTTGCAGAAGAGGCCGTCGACGATGTTTACAAGAAGCTCGGCCGCAAGGCCCCGAAGAGCAAAACGCGCACCCAGTCGCTCCCCGGAGCCGAGAGCAACTATGATGCGTTTGTGGAGCATTTCCTGGGCAACCGGCCGTCGTGGCTCTCGGAGCCGAGTGCGTCTTGGCTCCTGGGCATCTATGGAACGCGGGCGCGGCAGATCGTTGCGATGGCAGCTGACGACGCCTCGCTCCGGGAGACATTGGTAGAGGGACACCCTGCAATCGCGGCGGTTATCCCCTTCGCGTTCGAGCAGGAATTCGCACGTACCCTGGCGGACGTGCTGCTGCGACGGACCATGCTGGCTCTTGGCGAGGATGCCGGTCTCGGCGTGGCCGAGGCGGCAGCCCGTGTTGCCTCCCGCACCCAAGGTTGGGACGATGCCCGAGCGGACGCGGAACTACACACCTTCCGAGGTGAGATCGCCCTGCAGCTACCGAAGGGATTGGCTCAGGCCGCCTGATATGTCCCGGGAGAAAATTAGGTTCAACTAAGTTGTAAAACCAGCCGGTTGAACCAAACGGGGCTGGTCGTATCCTTCTTCCAAACCGCCATTCAACTGGAAAGCCGGATTCAATGTTTACCCTTTGGCTACATGTGCAGCCAAAGGGTAAAACGCCTACCCCTGTATCTCCCGACATGAAAAAGCTAGGACACACAGAAAGAATCTTGGGTGCAGTGGTAGCCGTGAACCGCACCCTTTGCCGTGCTGCGTTGGCGACGAGCGATTGACATAGTTGCTTGTCGCTGGATAGAATCGGTCGAAGCGCTTCGCTAACTTAAGATAGTCGACATCGTTAAAGGGGATGGCGCGAATCAGGATTGTTTTGCCACTCGTCCGCCCGGGTGTCGTCACAGCCGCTGCCTTCGCGTTCCTTATGGCGTGGGGAGAGTTCATCTTCGCGCTGTCGTTGAATCTCAACGAAAGCATTCAGCCGATTACCGTCGCGCTCAACACCTTCGCGGGCCAAT
>JAUJLY010000167.1 GCA_030447145.1 Thermomicrobiales bacterium | reverse complement strand
TACTCGATGGGCTCGAAATCGCTCGGGTTCTGGTCGAACTGAAGCGTGGTCATGCACACATCTCTCCTGGAATGGGCAGAGTCGAGAGGAAAGAAAACGAGATGTGCTAGAGGCGCCAGGTCGGGTCCTGTTCCTTGAGCAAGGTGTGAGACTCGTCAATTGCACCCGGGGATTCCATCTGCACATGCATGATGTAAGCAGCGCGGGCTACCACATGCGATGCGATCGGCGTCGTGACCACAACCAACAGAATGAGCAGTATCACCCGGTACACCATCGTTTCCTCGGCCACAACGGTCGCGCTCAGCGCAAGTAGGACCACCCCAAGGAAGACGGACTTGCTGGCTCCGTGAAGCTTCGTATAGACATCCGGCATACGCCAGATGCCGATGATGCCCAATGTCATGACCAAAAGCGAGACGATTAGCATGGCATCGTAGACATAGGCACGCATGGCTAGAACAAGCGCCTTTCAGCGTGATACCGCGCTGCGGCAATCACAGAGATAAACGAGATTAAGGAAAGCACCACGGCTGCATCCAGGTAGTACGCGGTTCCGGTCGTCACGGAATACACAATGAGCAGTGCCACCAGAACCAGCGTGAGCGTATCCAGCGAGAGCACCCGGACCAATCCCGATTTTGCCCGGACAATCATCAGCACGCAGAGGCAGAAGAGGATGACCAGCCAGATCATCGCGATGTAAAAGACGATCTCATGCATCCCTGTCGCCCTCCTCCGGATCCGACCCAGGCAACTCCTTAGGTGCGTAGTTCCCATACTCCCAGAGCCGGTAGTACTTCTCGGCATCCCGGCGCACAGCCTCGGGATTGCTCGCGTCGATGACGTGCACTAGCATCTCCCGCGCGTCCCAATCCACTTCGACCAGGAACGATCCGGGCGACAGGGTCACGAAATAGCCGACCGGACCAACCCCGTAGGGAGAGTGGTGTCCAATCGGCAGCGTTACGATGCCCGGTTTTCGCAGGGGACGGATGCCCAGGGTCGTAAGGGTAACGGCCCAGGTTCCCTTCAAAATATCGATAAACAGGTACCAAAGCAGGACGGGCGCGTAGACCACCAGATGCAGCGCGAATCCGGATGGAGGCAGGGGCCGGGGAATCACCTGCTTCCGGAATACCCAGAGAAGCGCTACCGAGATTGCGGATCCCAATACCATGTTCTGCCAGGTGAAGTCCGCTGTCATCAGGCCAAACAGGAGTACCGAGCTGGCAAGGATTCCGGTGACAAGGATCATGGTACCTGTGCCTCCGGGAGCGACAAAGCAGCCCGCTCGACCAGGTTCAGCAACGGATCCGGCCACACGCCTATACCAAGGATTACGAGGGCCAGCATCACGACGACCACCTGGGCACCCCACGGACTTGAACCATGTGCCTCGATCTCCGCGGTGCGCCGGCGATACAACTGGAACATGTAGACAAACGAGAGTGCTCCACCGAGAAAGATCAATGCAACCAGCATCGGGCGGTCCTCCGCTATACCGACCTGGAACAGGGCCATCTTGCCAAGGAACCCGGATGCCGGGGGCACCCCCGCGACAGAGAAAGCCCCGATTGCAAATGCCGCTCCGGCCAGCCATCCGCGCAAACTTCCCGACAGGAACAGTAAGGCCTTATTGGTGCTGTTGAGCACCGTGTAGAGGACAGCCGCGGCATAGCCTGCCGGACCACCTATCCCGAGGGCAATCAGGATGTAGCCGACCTGGCCGATCGCCGAATACGCAAGCACCTCGTTGGTCGCGTGACGCGAGAGCGCCTGGATTGCACCATAAATGATGCTCGCCGTTCCCAGCGCGATCAGCACCGGCGCAGCCTGCCGCAACTCCCGTGGAAAGATGTCGGCACCGAAGCGAATCAGGCCGTAGGTCCCGATATTCGCCAGTGCGCCACTAAGAATTGCAGCGACCGACGGCCGCGTCCCCGTGTACACCGCCGGCAGCCAGAAGTGGAACGGGAAGAGTCCCAGCTTGATCGAGAATGCGACAAAGATGATCGTTGCCGAGAGAATTGCCGGGTTCTCCTGCACCAACGGCATCTGGTCGCGGATCCGATACATGTCGAGGAACCCGGTCGTGTGGTAGATCGCGGAGATGCCGATCAGGAAGAAGACAGACCCGAGCAGATTCACCGTAATGAAGACGAACGCTGCCCTAAACTGACGAGGAGACTCCCCATAGCTCACCAGCACATAGGCGGAGATCATCGAAATCTCGAAAAAGACGTAGAAGTTGAAGGCGTCGCCAGTGAAGACGAGACCAGTGAGCCCCAACCCCATGAACAGCACGACTGCCGGATAGATGCGCGCACCGACCCCGTTCACTACCTCGTAGATGAGCGCAGCGAGGAGCACGCCCTGCGAAAGCAAGGCGAAAACGATGCTCAGCATGTCGACGCGGAGCGTGATCCCGACGCCCAAACTCCAGCCACCGACCGCCAGGCTCATCGGCCCGTCCTGGTACACGGTGATCCCGAGCGCCATGGTGGAGAGAATGGCCGACGTAAGCACCGCGACCGAAAGCCATGCTGCAGGTTTCCGGGTCCCGTCAAGAACAGCGAGCACAAAGCCCCCGAACCAGAGAACCGCGATAGGAACCGCAATCATCGAATGGCTGCCTCCCGCGCATGCCGGCCATCCGGAGATGCTTCGCCATCCGTATCGTCCCGCACACTCTCTCGCAAGTCTTCGGTCATCGGCTCGTCCCGTTCTGCCTGTTGTTCTTCCGCCGCGGAAAGCCGGGAAAGATCGACGGAATAGTGTGAAATGTACACCCGGTAGACGAGCGCCAGCGCGAGCGCGGCGGTCGCAAAGCTGATCACAATCGCGGTAAGCACCATCGCCTGTACCAATGGATCCGCAGTCGGCTCGTCAAGCGGCAGGATAGGTGCGGCACCACGCCGGAGGCCCGAGGCCATAATAAAGAGGTTGGCAGCATTGCCGATGAGGATCATCCCGGCGATCAGCCGAATCAGGTCACGTTTGAGCATGAGGTACGCACCCGCCGCAAACATCGCGGCGATGGCCAGGGAAGTGGCCAGGATCACAGACGCACCTCCCCCGATTCGTCGGCCAGCGACCCTCCCCGGGTAGTTGAACGCAGGTATCGCCCGCGGTCGCGGAGCCTTACCTGCCGCACCTCTTCCCGCGCGATCGCATGAAGACCGCCTACGCAGAATCCGTAGACGATCAGGAAGACGCCAATATCAAAGACCACCGGTGTGATGAACTCCAGAACGCCGAAGTGAACTGCGTGCTCGTTGATGCCGGGCCAATGGGTGAATAAGTTCTCCCCGAAGAGGATCGGAACAAATGCGGTCAGCAAGGCAAGGCCCAGCCCCACAAAGCTGAGAATCGGCGCAATCCGGCTGAGAGTGATCTGCTCCAACTCGTCAGTGCCGAAGGCCAAACCCTGCAAGAGCACTCCCAGCGCGGCGATGACACCCGCAGAAAACCCGTCGCCGACATCAGCATAGCCCTTGAGCATGATCGCTATCGCGATCACCCAGGAGGGAAGGAGTATGATCCGCGCGCCACTCTGAAGCATGCCGGCGTGCTTCTGGGGATTCAGGGCCGGCATCAGCGCAACCTCCCTGTTCGGAGCAGGCTGATAACGCCGAGGAGCGTCAGCGCAATGACCGTCACCTCACCCAAGGTATCGAAGCCACGGAAGTCAGCCAGGATTACCGTCACGATGTCTTTCCCATGGACAGCCGCTGTGAGCACAGTCTGCGAATCAATCACTTCTGTTGACGGCGAGGGGCGGGAAAGAGCGCCCCATGCCACGAAGAAGGCCATACCTGCCGCCACAACAGCGACGATCGCATCGCGGCGCAGGTAGCGCCGCTCCGCCCGAACCTCGGTTTCGAACCGCAGAATTGGGCGAGGCATCAGCACGAGCATCCCTATCATGAACATCGACAGTACAGTCTCTACAACCAGAGCCACGAGCGTGACGTCCGGCGCTCCCATAAACGCGTAGACACCGGCGAGGCTGAAGCCCACAGAAGAAAGACTGATCGCAAGACGGAAATGATCTCGAACAACAATGACCACAAACGCGCTGACAACAGAAGCAACGAGCATTGTGATCAGCGGGATATCGTCACGACCGAGCGCACCGACAGCAAACGAGCTGGTGGAGTTCGGTGTGACGATAACCGCGAGCCCGACCAGGAGGCCGGCGGGCATCAAAATGGTGGCCACACGACTCCGGAGGTCGCGAACCTCTATCCGGTGCACACTGTCCGATAACTGATTGAGCCCCCGCATTCCCGCGTAATAGAGACGCGCCGGGCCGAAGTATGAGCCTAGATGCGCCACGCCAAGTGCCGCCGGCCACCAGATACGACGTGTCAGGTAGATCAGGAGACCGGCCACCCAGGTGGCGATCGCCATCACGTTCTCATGCCGCGCATCCAGATGATAGGCAATATGCAAATGAATGGGTGCGTCGGCCGAAACAGACGCCGCGCGATCAACGATCCAGATCGCCGGCACTGTCCACAGACCGCCGACAACTGACGCGATGCCAAGCACCACCACCGGCCAGACCAGATACCCGGAGATAGGCTCGGGTTCCGTTCGCAAAACTCCCATAAAGGTTTGCCGCCAGAACCGCAGGATGTAGGCAAGGGTCAGCGACGCCCCGACCACCGACATTACCGCGAGTGTCATTCCCCGCTCGTAGGCGGCGGCAAAAAACAGCTCATCCTTGAAGAAGCCGATCGTCAGGGGAAGCGCAATGAGCCCGGCGGCAGCCATGCCGCTCCCAGCTGCCAGGAGCGGCATCCGTCGCATCAGACCACCCACATCCGGGAGATTCTTCTTGCCGGTCGCCTCGGTCACGGCGCCGGCCGTCATGAAGAGCGCACTCTTCACGAGTGCATGCGCAAGGACGTAGAAAGTCGCGCCCGCGACGCCCTTCTCGCCCCCAAGACCGAACATCGCGACGACATACCCGTACTGCGAGATCGTGGAGTAGGCAAGGATTTGCTTCAAGACCCTTCGTGTCAGCGCGATGATGCCCCCAACTGCCATTGAGGCAAACCCGATGACCAACAATGCGTCGAGCATCCAGTCGTACTGCGCTACCAGCGGATAGACACGCCCGATCAGGAAAACACCTGCGGCGACCATCGCCGCCGAATGCAGATAGGCAGAGACAGGTGTGGGCGCCGCCATGGCGCGCGGCAGCCAGAAGTGCATCGGGACCTGGGCACTTTTCGCAAGCGCTCCAAGTACGATCAGCCCTACCGCAATCCCGGTGTTCCTTCCTCCATTGCTTGCGATGATGATCTCCGGCAAGGCGAAGGTTCCGTAGATCTGGAAGAGCGCCAGCGCGCCAAGGAGGACAAAGATCGCCGTGATACCGGTGACCAGCAGCGCCATTTGGGCCGAGCTCCGCGATTCCTCCTCAGCCCGGTCGAACCCAATGAGGAAGTAGGAAGCGATTGCGGTCAAATCCCAGAAGACGAAGATCAGGATGAGGTCCTGCGCCATAACGAGGCCAACCATCGAGGCCATAAAGAGGAGCAAGAACCCAAAGAAGCGCGTTTGCTCCTCCAACAGGCGATGGTCGTGATGCAGATGCAGGGCCAGGTACTTCGACGCATACAGGACCACGAAGAAGCCGATACCCGTGGCGAGCAACGCATACATCTTGGCCAGGCCATCGAGGGTAAGGGAGAAGTTCATGCTCCACGTTGGCGCCCAAGGCACATTCACGCTGGCGTCATCCTGGATGCAGGTCCAGACTGCCGCGGCAAAGGCCAGGCCAGTCATCAGGATAGCCCCTCGGGGCACCCAGGAATGGCGGATCGCGCCAAGGAGAGAGACCACCAGCGGTGCGGCAAACGCGGCCACCAGCAGCAGCATGGCAGGATTCATCATCGCCATGCTCCTGATATCCACGAATCCTCCATTACTCATCACCGGGCGAAGCCAAGGGCTCAAGTGTCAAAACGAGCGGACGATGGGAAGGTATGTGCCCCACCCCAAATCCGGATTTCCCGCACCCCCGATGTCACCACCGCACTTGTGCGGCATCCGCCAAAGGTGCACAGCCACACATGTGGTTCCATCTCGGGACCATCAGCAACTTGGGCTCATTTGGTCACGACGGAGGAAGTTGACAGGAGCAGTAGCAGGAGCACAATGCGGAACTACACTGGCTGGCGCCAGTGGGAACCGCCGCCACGCACCTCTGTTTAGACAATCCTACTCGAAAGACGGTCCTGTTGTGTACTGTTACGACGTTACCAACAATAAGTGGTGGCGATTGTCACGAGACTCGCGGTTGCGCCGTATCCTTCAACTCCCCCATGCGATCAGCGGGATCAGCAGAGCGTTTCTCCGCTCCCTTGGAGGCTGATGCGAAGCTGTGGTCGCTTCCCGACCATACAAGCACCTCGCGATAGAGCGTCGCCACCTGCCGCCTGGCAGGTACCGGGAGCGCATCGAATCGCGCCTGGCTCTCGGCCGGTAGTCCCTGGCGAAACACCCAAGCCATGCGGGCATCCGCACGGGAAAGAGTTGGGGTGTGATCCACTGGCACGCTCCACTCTGCACAGGTTTGTGAAACATCTGCCGCCGGCTTCCCTAGCAAGGCCTCGACAAAGGCGACGGCCGGCTCT
>JAUJLY010000166.1 GCA_030447145.1 Thermomicrobiales bacterium | reverse complement strand
CATTCAGCTGGACCTAAAACATGGGAAACTGCAGCATCATCGGCCGCAGGAGGATGCCCAGGCAGGTGACTGTATTTGGGCGAGAGGTGGGGAACCAGGGGCTGTTGAGGCACATCGGGCATCTCGCGCTGACTCATCGCGCGCTCGGCTTGGCCAAGCGGCAGAGCCGACGGCGACGCCGCTCCCGCTCCTCTTCGGCGTCCGGTGACCGCCGAGTGTCACTTCCTGCGATGAGCGACCGCATGCGGTCGCCGACGCTCAGGGGCCGCGTCATCATGTCGGCGTAGTCCTGGGCAGAGGCAACCGGACCGACATCCTGCCCCTTCTCATCCTCCAGCACGTGCCGGTGCTTCATGACCCAGAGATAAATATCGGCCTCGGTGAGATGCGGGAACTCCCGTAGCACTCCCCGGTCTCGCACGACCAGCACGATCGGCATATAGATGTATGTGTACCAATCGTTGACGGCCTCGTGTACCGTGGCTTCACGATGCCAGATCGCCGAGAGCCACTGCCGGTGCAACTCGATGTCATGCCAGATCTCGTCGTAGCGTCCCAGTTGGGTCGGTCGGATATCGTGATCCGGCTGCAGCTTGTCGAGATCGGTGTGCCGCAAGAACTCCGCATACTCTGCCTGCAGCAGCAGCTCCATGGTCGACATCTGGGAGGAGAGCGGCACCCGGACATGCCCCTCGATTACCTCGGCATCAATGAACTCGACACCTCGCTCCCGCGCCACGGAAACGCGATGGTTCCCGTCCTTCACGAAGTAGACATCGCCCACCTTGTAAAGCTGAACCGGCGGCAGGTCGACATCCTCGTAGTAGGCGCGGTCGACATTCTTCCACCGCCCCTGGGTAATCTTCTTGCGCGGCAGGAAGGCGCGATCGAAATCCTGGTACCGATCCATACTTCCCACGATCTTGGAGATGGGAACGGTTTGGAGCCCTCGATAGCTCTCCCCTTCCGGGTTGAGTCGCCTGCGAATCTCATGGAATGGCAAGAGGCGATTTTCTCGACCGCTGAGGACGGAAAGGAGATCGTTGACCAATGCCTTGTTGCGGGCGCGATCAAAATCCGCATTGATCTGGTCAGTGATCATGGCGCAAGTTAACCTCCGCACCCTCGCCGTCCACCTCGGCCCGCAGGGCACCGGAGGACGTGGTGGCCATTTTCAACGGCTCACCAAGGGCACCGAATTCGAGGTCGAGACGTTGGTACGGAAAGACATTGATGACCTCGGTGTCGTAAAGCTGATGGGTATTGCTCTCGGTTCTATCGTAGAGATGGATATGCCCATGTAATTGATAACGGGGTTTGGTGAGCTCGACGAACCGGTGCATGCTCTGGAACCCCTGGTGCGCGGTGTCCTCCCGGTCACCGACATTGCGCGGTGGCGAATGGGTGACCAGGATATCAAGGGTCCGTCCGTACTTCAGCTTGTTCCATATGAGGCGCGGGGCCATCCTGATCATGTGCATTGTCATCTGGAACTCGGTGAACTGCACTGGCTCCTGATCTGAATAGCGGGGCGACCCCGGAAGCCCGGCGATGATAAGACCACTCGCAGGATCGCGATCCACCTTAAAGCCCACATCCGTGCATCCCTGGGGATGGCGTGTCTCGCCGCGAACACCGGTGCGGGTGATCTCCTCGGCGTGGTTGCCAAGCACGTAATAGACCGGCCGATGCAGCGCATCCGTCAGGAATTCAAGATAGGACGCAGGGAGGTCCCCGCATCCAATGACCATGTCGATATCGCCCATCCGCTCACGGATCGACGAGCTGTAAATGCGCTGATCGACCTCATCGGAAACCGCGAGTACCTGGAGCCTCATGCTGGAGCTATCCGTTCGTCACGCCACTCGTCATTGACCAATATCATACGGTAGCCGATGCCTCAGGCTTCCCGGATCATCTCCAGATGGGATGTCTGGTTCCAGCCGCCGATCGTATGGGCCCCCTCCTCGTCGATCTCCAGCTCGCTGATCGAGCAGTTGACGAACACCGCACGATCATGTGGCCACTGTTCCTTTGGATCGCCATGGACATGGGCAGAAATCCAGGCTAGCGGACCGCCATGCGAGACAACCGCCACCACGTCGTCCGTACCAAGATGCTGGGTAACAATCCGGTCGTACGCCACGAAGATACGGTCGACGAATTCCCGCCCACTTTCACCACCCACCCAGCTCTCATCAAATGAAGGATCCATGGCCGCAAGACGCTCTGCCATTTCCGGGTTCGCGAGGGTCCACGCGGTCCAGGTTAGACCGGCGGCCTCCCCGGTGTTGATCTCGGCCAGACCCGGCTCCAGGGCCGGAGCAAGACCGATATAGCTGCCGATGATCTCAGCGGTTTCCCGCGCGCGCACGAGCGGGCTGGCATACAGGTGTGTCGCCTCGCGCCGTTGGCCGAGAAAACGGCCAACGGCATGCGCCTGGGATCGTCCAAAATCGGTTAGTGGATCATCAGCGCCCTGGATAATGGCATCGACGTTGCCCTGGGACTGACCATGACGAATAAGCAGTAAACGCATAAGGATCTCCAGTGTGTACGTAGACTGTGTTCATACCAATACTGCAGAAAACGGGCCCGGTGGCAAGCCAGACCCGTTTTCTGTATCAGTCACTGTTCATGGAAGGGTCTGGCGGGCTGGCCAGTTAGAGGCCCACGCGTGTCCAGCGGGAAGGGGTGTCGATAGATTGTCGCTCGCCACGCCGGATAACCCATGCACTGCCAGCGAGGATGACAGAGCCGACCGCACTGGCCCACATAGCCGCCGTCGCCGGGCTGTCTGGCCACTCAAGTGCCGCGCCGACACCGGCCTGCTGCGGCAGCGTCGTGGTCTTGACCGGCGTGCCCTTACCAGAGACGCCGGCGGTGCCATCACCCGCTGCCGTCGGGGCCTGTTGTGGGACGGTCGTCCTCGCGCCACCAGTGCCGTCGCTATCGTCGGCCGGCCTGGTCGTGACGGCGGGTGCCGTCGTCGGGGTGGGCACCGGGGTCTTTGCAGGTGTTGGTACCGGGGTCTCGGTATTGACGGGAGCCTCTGTTGGGGCAGGGGTTTGGGCGACAGGCTGCGTTTCCGTTGCCCCGCCGGTGCCGTTAGTGGCATCTTCGGTCGGCGTTGGTGCCTGGTTGGCGATGGTACCGCCGGTGCCATCTGATGGCGTTGCCTCCGGTGTGGCAGCTGGTGATGCCTCAGGTGATGCAAAAGGTGTGGCACCCGCAGGCAGTTCCGGCTCACCATCGATATCGACACAGGCGATCAACGTTCCCAGCTGATTCGATGCCAGGTGCATATCGATGGCGTAATCCTCCGCCAGCAAGTCGCCTAAAGGGATATCGACCACCGTGGTGCTTTCGCCGTCCCCGTTGATGTTCTCCAGAAGGAAGGCCGGCTCCGGCTCCAAATCGCCGCACGCGCCCTCATGGATGTGTGTGGGATGGTCTTCACCGGCGCCCTCGACATCGAACTCGACGATGGTCCTGTCGCCAGCATCGTAGAGCGTCACGGTGCCGCCGATACCGGAGTCGTTGAGCTCCTCGAGTTCGAGCTCCAGTCGGGACATCTGTGGTGACGGCGTCGGTTGTGCAGTCGGCGTCGCATCGGGAGTACTCTCCTGAGCGCCGACCAGGAACACAGCCAGCGATGAGATCGTCAGTAGCAGTGCCAGGACCACGGCGCGGACCAACGTGCCCGACGACAAGAATCGATATGCAGTACGGGAAGCCGGCTTGCCCAGGCTCCCCGGTGTAATGGCCGTCATGGAGACGTTCCCCCCTCAAGGCGTCGGCGATGACAAACCCGCAATGACTCACCAGACCGAAGGCATGGCTGCGGGGCCATGCCAACAGCGGCTGACACCAGCTCGCGGGTGGCGCTGGCATCGAAAACACCGTGCGAGAACGGTGGCCGGATCGAGCGAACAAAACGCGGGGTGATGGCGCTCAAAGCCGTGCGAGTTACAGACTACGGGGTTATCCCGAAGTGAACAAGAGTACGTTCAGTGCCAATATGGCACCATTTTGCTACCATCTTCCGTGTACGGGCATAAATGAGTCGATACTGGTCACCAATATTACTTTATTTTGTGAGGTGATGTTCCCGAGTTCTGGGCTTAATGTGCGCTGTGTTTGTACAGTTCTATCGACGCTGGGCATGCAAAGTGGATACGTACATGGCATACACACAAGTCGCTTATGGGCCGCAAGTCCGCGACCGTAGTGCATGCTGAGAGCCGCAATTGTGGGACGTTGCTCGCAGGTATCGCAGTGGGTGGATCGGTTGCAGCGGCAGCGTTCAGTGCCGCGCCGTCTGGCAGCGGTCGCAAAATTCGCAGTGACTCACAGGACTCCGGCCCGCCTGGGAAGAGCTGAATCGATCCTGCCACTCCGTGCAGGATGACCGCCGTCGGTAAGACGGTCGGTTATTCGTCAGCGGGATCCGGCCAGACACCGGCTTCGACAAGTCCAGCAACGGCGTCCTTCGGGGTCATCTGATTGGCGGGTCGGCCAAGCGCCTCGGTGACTTTGTCAGGAGTAAGACCGAGGCTCCTCGCTCGCGACCAGAACGTATTCCAGGAATACTCGGCCAGATGCACGTCCTCCTCACCGGAGGACGGAGCAGGCGTGGGTGCAGTTGGACCGGGCCGTCGGTTCGCTCGGCGAAGGGCATTCACTACCGGAGGGGCAGCCTCATCTACGTGCGGCGATGTGGCGCGCTCGCGCTGTGGGGGTGGGGACTGGGGTACAGGCTCTGGCTCTGAAGGCGATATGGCGTGTGGAACCGGCTGCAATGAAGCGGGTTCCTCCTCTACCCGCGGGGCACCACGTACGGGCTCAGGAGTGGACTGTCCTGTCGCCGTCGCACTTACTACGTATCCCAGCGTATCCAGCGCCCTGGAGATCGCCACGGTTTCGGTGCGCTCCACGGTCCCAGCCCAATCGTCACCGTCCTCGATGCGAGCGGCCGCGATACCGCTGCCGGCTGCGGCACTCCCGAGGACGATCGAGGCACGCATGACTACAAGGTCGTTCTCAACACGGATGACCTCCGTCGTCACCGCTGCTTCGGGATAATCCTGACGGAGCCAAAGCAGACGCAGCATGATCGCGTCGGCGGAGTTCCCGGCACCACGCTCGATCAACGTGCGCAGTGCCTGGCGTGGATCTGACTCCGGGAAAGCATTGGCGTCGGACACGGGCTCTTTCCCCCTGCTGACGAGAGCATGAAACCAGATGATGCTGTCCAGCAGTATACCGACTGCGTCAGGAGGAACAAGGGAGTCAGGGGACAGCTCAAGATGGCCCGGATGCCGCGATTCCGGGAGCAGGTCCCCGGGTGCACCGCCAGGCAGTACCCGCGAACGTTCAGGAAAACATCAGGAAAGACTCAGGGAACGTTCAGTATCCTTACTTATAGTTGGGGCATAGAGAAGTGAGACCAACGCTTTTCTATACATCTCTCCTCCCCCCACCCCAATGGCCAGCGGATAATCTGAGTTCGGATTCCTCCGCTGGCTGTTATTTTGTTCAGTACACAGACCTCCCGTGGTCCTGCTCATTCCCCCAGATGACTCCGAAAAAACTTGGCGACGCGTGCCTGGAGACCCGAAGGATCGGGCTGATTCGGGAAGAGTGAACTATGCGCTTCGTGACCGACCCTTTCCAGGGCGATCAGTTTGGCGTCGATCCCGGCATACCAGCGCAAGGATGCGACGTAGGCACGCGCCTGGCCAATTGGCACGAGGTCATCCATCTCGCCATGAATCACTAACTGAGGTGCGGCTGTCGCATCCACATGCCAGTAAGGGCTTGAGAGCCGGGCCAGCTCCGGAACGGTATAGGGCAGGCCGCCCATGAGCCCGCTGATGCAATCCCATGCATCCGGGTGCACGGGCATCTGCGCCACTGCGTACCAGTCAATGAGAAACTCCAGAGGGGCCGAGATCGGAACGGCCGCCTGCACGCTGCTGTCCTGGTCCGGGCTGCCACCCTCGCCCTCGAAATCCGGGTTGTTGCCGGTCACCGCTGCTAGGGCAGCCAGGTGCCCTCCAGCTGAGTGGCCCCAGATCCCTATGCGTTCGGGATCCACCCCGTACTGCGCGGCATTTGCGCGCAGCCAGCGAATGGCAGCTTTCACGTCATGGATCTGGGCGGGAAAGATCGCCTCACTGCTGAACCGGTAGCTGATGGAGGCGGTAACGAACCCTGCCTCTGCCAGGATCCCGTTCGGCGTCGATGTCCGCTCGCCACCCAACCATCCCCCGCCGTGAACGTAGATCACTGCCGGCCTGAGGGAGTTGGAGGATCCAGCGGGACGGAGGATATCGAGATGAAGCGGACGCCTTCCCCCACGACCATATTCGACTGCGATCTCACCGATGACCTCATGCGACATGGCCGGCTATCCTCCTGCGAAAATCGCTCCATTAGTCCTGTATCAGGCACCTGTGCTCTACGCGAGCCCGTCGACGTCCTCCTGATTGTCGCACCTGCTTTAAGCCGGGCAATCACTCCGGCTTAAAGCAGGTGCCGGCAGAATTCTCCGGTACAATCCCGTATACCCGTAAGCTCTCCACGCCCGTGGTGTGGCGTTGATTTGGTCTCATGTGACCGGAAGGATCGTCCGTTGACTGACGCACCAGCATTGCACGGCCATCACCCTCGC
>JAUJLY010000165.1 GCA_030447145.1 Thermomicrobiales bacterium | reverse complement strand
AATCCCGTGAGATGTTCTCGTCATGACCCTCGTCGTTCTTGATCGCGGGGGTGAAGCGAGGTTCATGGAGCGCATCACCGCGTCGAAGCCCGGCGGGTAATGATTCTCCAGCGAGTGTGCCGTAATCCTTGTACTCCTTGTACCCCGACCCGGCCAAATACCCTCGCACCACGCACTCAATGTCGATACGCTCCGCCTTTCGTCCCACCGTGCATCGCCCGAGAAGGGCATCTGCCTCCGAGGGCGTTAGCTGGAGTCCGGATATGTCGGTGGTAACCAAATGGTTGGGGCAAAGGCTTCGTGTCTCCTCGAACCAGTACTCGGAGATAGATGTGAGGATTCTGCCCTTGCCAGGGATCATAGTCGGCAGGACGACGTCAAACGCGGAGAGACGGTCACTCGCCACGAGCAGGAGAGCCTCACCGGCGTCGTATATATCACGGACCTTGCCACTGCGTATCAGCGGGTAATGCTGGAGCTGGGGCGCGGTTCCGCTATTCAAGATGCGGTTCTCCATCAAGCAACCCCACCCGCTGGAAAGTCGCGTTGATATTAAGCAACTGATCCCACGGGTCGAAGATTATCTCGAGTTGCTGGGCGGTGATGCGCTGCTGCACCTCGGGATCACCTGCGACCAGATCCTTGAAGGTGTCCCCTGTTACTGATGCAGAGTGGGCATGACGCTGCACCAGGCGGTACGCGTCTTGCCGGTCCATTCCTCCATCGACCAATGCCAGGAGCACGCGCTGGGAGAAGATCAGGCCCCCGCTCATGTTCAAATTCGCGAGCATCTTTTCCGGATAGACAACCAGGTCTCTGATAATCTCGGCTGTTTCGTGAAGCATGAAATCGAGCACGATACATGCATCGGGGAAGATGACGCGTTCAGCCGAGCTATGGCTAATGTCACGTTCATGCCAGAGCGCAACATTCTCAAAGCCCACCGAGGCGTACCCTCGGACGAGCCGTGCCAAACCGGCGATCCTCTCCGATTCATGCGGGTTACGCTTGTGCGGCATGGCGGATGATCCCTGGTTGCCCTCACCAAACGCTTCCTCTGCCTCCGCCACTTCGCTGCGCTGGAGGTGACGAACTTCCACCGTCATTTTTTCCAGGGTGCTGGCTATCCCTGCGAGCACGGCCAAGTAAAAGGCGTGGCGGTCACGCTGGACTACCTGCGTGGAAACGAGCTCCACGTCCAGCCCGAGATCAGCACAGACTTCTTCCTCAAGAGAGGGCGGTACATGGGCGTGCGTGCCCACGGCGCCCGAGATCTGCCCGACGGCAATGTGGTCGCGGGCCATCTGTAGGCGGTCACGTTGGCGGCGAAGCTCGTCATACCAGACCGCCAGTTTGAGTCCAAAGGTTGTTGGCTCTGCCTGCATTCCATGGGACCGGCCGACCGTGATGGTGTCCTTATGCTCGACGGCACGTTGGCCCACAGCCTCAAGCAACTTGCCCAGGTCCTCAAGCAGGAGATCGGCGGCATCGCGGGCTTGCATCCCCATCGCCGTATCCACAACATCGGAAGAGGTCAGGCCCAGGTGGATGAATCGGGATGCATCCCCAACGGTCTCACCGACAGTACGCAAGAACGCGATAACATCGTGGTCCGTCTCTCTTTCGATCTCCCGCATCCTATCCAGGTCGAAATGGGCGTCCCGGATCTTCTCCATGGCTTCCGCGGGGACACGCCCGCGTCTGGCCCAGGCTTCTGAGACAGCAATCTCAACAGCGAGCCATTGCTGGATCTTGTGTTCCTGAGACCAGATCGCGCCCATCTGCGGCCGCGTGTAACGTTCGATCACCTGCTGTCTCCGCTCTTGTAATGCCGGAATCCAGTAGGCGCTCTATGCCCCTGCTGGCTGCTCGCCGTAAGTATACGTTCGCTTCATTGCGCTATTGGCTCTCCAACAGCTATGATGCTGGTGGATTCGATGTCAGGGTATGTTCACCGAGATTACAGCGCCATGGCCCGACATAGGAGAGCGGGTTGACGAGGTGGGAATCTATCGAAACGTTCGGCGGATAATTCCCCGGCAGCACAGTCGTCATGATGATCCCAAACCGGACCGGTAACGGTCCGACAATCGGTCGTCAGTGTGCAACCAGCGGTATGTAGGCCGCTATCCTCTGCAAACGAATCCTCTTGATGAATCGATATTTGAGAAGAGCCCTCTTCGGGAGGAGTCCACGCGTACCCGCGTATCGGCAAGCCTCGCCCGGTAGAGTCTCTGCTCTCGCGTGACAAGGGGAACAGCCTCATGTGCGGAATCTTTGGCTACGTCGGAGCGTCGGCCCCGATTGTACCTATGGTCTCTTCTGCGTTGCGAACGATGGAGTACCGGGGATACGACTCATGGGGGATCGGCTGGGATGACGGCGACCGATTCCACAATCGAAAGGCGCCTGGCCGCGTGCCTCGAGTAATCGATGCATCTCCACAGTCAGGCCTCGCAATCGGCCACACGCGCTGGGCGACGCACGGAGTTGTCAGCGCCGAGAATGCTCATCCGCACTTTGATGGTGCACAGCAGGTCGGCGTCGTCCATAACGGGGTTATCGAGAATGCGACCGAGTTGCTTGTGTCACTCGATGGCACAGCCAACTTCCTCTCGGAGACCGACAGCGAGATCGTCGTCCATCTTGTCGTGCGGGAGCTTGAGTACGGGAAAACCTTCTCCGATGCCGTAGAGGCTGTCTTCCTTCAATTGACGGGGAGCAATGCCATCGTTGTCGCGAACCGCGCAACTGGCGAGATCGCTGCCATCACATCGCGTTCACCCTTGAGGCTGGGACGGCGTGGAAGTTCCCTTTATCTGGCATCTGACCCGCTTGCCCTTGCAGAGATCGCAGATGAAATGGCCGAGATTCCTGACCACACTCTCGTCACCATGTCCCGCTCCTCAGCGATGCTCCGGGACATTCTGCTTGGCGAAGAGGTTGTCCCAACTTGGGTCCCCGTGCCGGCCGACGCACATGTTGAGGTAGGAGAACACGCCCATTTCACCGTTAAGGAGATCCACGATCAGCCCGATCTGCTGATGCGGCTCTCCGCTCGGGAGGACGACGTTACGCCGCTCGCCGAGGCGATCACGTCCCACTCCCACCTCGTTCTTACGGGGTGCGGGTCGGCCTATTATGCCGCCACTTTAGGAGCGGAATGGCTACGACAACGATTGAACGAGACGTGGGTCGAGGCCATACCCGCATCTGAAATCGCTGCCACGACCAGGAACCAGGGGCCGAAGACCCTTGTCCTGGCATTGACCCAGAGCGGGGAAACCGCGGATGTCGTTGACGTGTTGCATATTGCTCGATCGTGGGGCGCAACGACTGCTGCGTTAGTCAATACGGAGTCCTCGACCGTAGCGACTCACGTCGATATCGCGGTTCCTTTACTTGCGGGAACAGAGCGCAGCGTACTGGCGACCAAATCATTCTTTGCAATGGTGATGCGCCAGCTCCAACTGGTTCATGCCGTGGACGGTCTTCCGAGATCATTGGACGACGCACTCTTCGAGCCGGTGTCGAGCGCAATCAACCATTGGCTCTCTTGTGAAACACTGAACGAACTTGCGCGGCAGCTCGAGGTGGCGGATCATGTCCTCACGCTGGGGAAAGCATCTGGACACAAGGTTGCTCTCGAGGCGGCCCTGAAGATCAAGGAGGGAAGCTATGTTCATGCCGAAGCTTTCCTCACGGGAGAGTTGAAACATGGTCCGCTTGCGCTCGTTTCGCAAGGAACCCCTTGCCTGCTGTTTGCAACAGCCGGAGATGAAGTCGCGTCCGCAAAAATAGCTTCCAGAGAGATCATGAGCCGCGGAGGTTTCACTGTGGGGATCGGCCCGTTCGATCCGCCGGATTGCTCGCTCGTACTGTGGGTCGCCGATCTGGGAGCCGCGGCATCACTGGTGCATATCGTGATTGCCCAGCGGCTAGCGTATCTGATCGCCGTCGGGCGGGGCGTTGATCCGGACTTCCCTCGGAATCTTGCGAAGAGTGTGACTGTTCGGTAGACGGGATCGATGTGACATCAGAGCCATCACCACTGCTGCCCCTGGTAGACACCCATTGCCATCTTGACGACGTCTCCTTCAACGGCGACCTCGCGGATGTTCTGCAAGAGAGTCGAGACGCAGGGGTGCCGGCCTGGATCATTGTTGGCTTCGCCCCTGACAGGTGGGATGCAGCAATCAGTATGGCCCGGGAGACCCCGGGAATGGGTCATATACTCGGGGTACATCCCGGCCATGTCGAGGAGTGGAACGACGAGACCCGGGAGAGTCTGGTCGGCGCCCTCGTTGGTTCCCGCGCGAGGGCCGTTGGAGAAATAGGTCTGGACTTCTACCGGGCCAGCGCCGCCTACGATATTCAGCGCCGCGCGCTGGTCGAACAGATCCACATTGCTCGCGAACTGGATCTGCCGGTCGTCTTTCATATGAGGAACGCTGAAGCGCAGATGCTCGAGACTCTTGAGCGCGAGCATCTGCTGCCACGTATGGTCTTTCATTCGTACGACGGCACTGATCGTCTGACTCGATTTATCAACGACTCCGGCGCCGTTGTAGGCGTGGGCGGTCTTGCCACCCGTCAGAAGTCAGCTACCTTGCGGGAACAACTTCGGAAGATACCGTTGAGCTCAATGATCCTGGAAACGGATGCGCCATATCTCGTTCCCGCGCGTCAAAAAGTCCGACGCAATACTCCAGCGCACCTCCGTGTCGTGGCCGACTTTCTTGCAGATCACCTTGGTGTAGCGATCGAGGACATCGCTCGTGAGACAACATCGACGGCCGAATCGGTGTTTGGAAAGCTGCGGCCATGAGTAGGAATCTTGCAGGAATGCCGGCGTCGGAACCTGTAGACATCGTGGTAGCCACCGGGAACCTGGGAAAACTAGCCGAGCTGCGGGAAATGATCGGCCCGGGATTCCGGATCGTGAGCGCTGCAGAGGCGGGAGCCGAGATGCCCGAGGAGACTGGCGAGACATTCACTGAGAATGCGACGCTAAAGGCACGTGCTATAGCTGAGCAGACGGGAAAGATTGCCATCGCGGACGATTCGGGTCTGGAGGTATCGGCGCTGAGCGGCTCTCCGGGCGTCCACACTGCGAGGTATGCCGGAGCAACAGCCACTGACGCGCAGAATCGCGAGAAGTTGCTCAATGTTCTCCAGGATGTTGGCAAACATGAGCGACAGGCCCGCTTTGTCTCGGTCATCGCAATTGCCCTTTCGCCACAGGAAATCATCACGGCCCGTGGTGTCTGTGACGGCACCATCGCGTTCGAAGAGCGAGGGGAAGGAGGATTCGGCTATGATTCCATCTTCCGAACGTTGAGCGGAAAGACAATGGCCGAGCTTGAGCCAGCCGAAAAGAATGCGATGAGCCATCGGGGGCAGGCGATGAGGATGGCAACCAAGCTTCTGGCAGATCGGCTACAAGGATTAGGTTCACCGCCGGAGGCGCAGGAATGATCCTTACCGACCCGGCTGTTCCCATCAACGGGACCTTGCCGCTTTTTCACGCTTCCTTTCGATCCTGGCAGCGGGATACGGGAAGCGACGGTTTGCTGCCCATCATTGGGATTAGCGGGACCAGAGGAAAGAGCACAGTCCTTCGCCTCCTCGAAGCAATGTTGAACGATACGCACTTGCGATCAGCGACATGGACAGACCAGGGCGTCCAGATACGCGGTCGGCGACAACGTGGCGAGCTTTCCGGTTGGACGCATGCCTTGACGCGCCTTTCCGAAGGATCACTGGATGTTGCTCTTCAGGAACTTGACTGGGCAACGGTCAACGCTGTGGGGCTCCCCCAAAGCTCCTACCCCGTCATGGCTCTCACAAACCTCAGAGAGCGGGCGTCGTCGGAGGAATACTCTCACTCGTTGCAGTCGGCGTTACGCGCAGCACAACAGGTAGTGTCGGCAGTCGCTGACGATGGATTTATTGTCGTAAACGCGGATGATCACTATGCGGTCAACGCTGTAGCCGACACGGACGCGACGGTGCTCTATGTCGCCTTGTCTCACCTCTCACCAAGTCTCCACGACCACCTGGAGGACGGCGGTATTGGGGCCTGGGTGCAACAGGGGTCCGTTATGCTCGGTGGTCGGCATCGAGCGATCCGATTGTGCAACGTACGAGACATCCCGTTCACGATGGGTGGCGAGGCCTCGTTCAATGTCACCAATGCATTGATTGCCGTCGGCCTGGCATGCGGGCTCGGGATCGACCTGCCCTGCGTAATACGGTCCCTTCGAGCATTTAGTTCTACTTGGGGTATCCTCCCCGGCTCCATGAACACCTACGAAACGGGGGAGTGGCGCGCGGCTGTTGACCAAATTGGACCTGCCTGGGTGCTCCGACCAGTTCTGCGGGCAATCAACCCCGGCGCTTCACGACGCCAGGTGAGCGTGATAGGTGACCTACGCGCTGTTGACGCCGAAGAGGTCCAGGAACTCGGCCGCTTGCTCGGGAGGTTTCACGGCGCCATCGTGCTCCATTCGGAGCAGGATGAGCGCCTGGTGAAATTGTTCCGGCATGGGCTCGCTTCGAATCCCTACCCGCCCCTCTTGATCCGACTGCCTACTGAGCGACGTGCTGTCAATCGCGCGTTCAAGGCGCTGAAGAGTGGTGATGTGCTTCTGGTCTTGGCGAGCGGCGATCCCTCTGCGGTGCATCGGGCGATTAGAA
>JAUJLY010000164.1 GCA_030447145.1 Thermomicrobiales bacterium | reverse complement strand
CCCCACGGTGAGGTAGGGCAGGCGCTGGTCGTTCGCTGGAGCCGGCGTCTGTCTGCATCTGCCACGCAAACATGACCTCATGCAGTCACCCAGATCTCATGCACACCGGCAATCTCTCGCGCATGCGCGCGCGACGGACACGACAACGGCAAGAACTGCCCTACGTGGTGTGCTTCTTGCCGAGGACAACACATACCCCGGCCAGATGGGCATTGGGGACCCCCATGTTTCCGAAGGAGGCGACCATATGACGTCGGATCAGCAACAGCAACACCTCGACCCGGAGACCGACGACGACAGACGCCTGCTGTCACGTCGAAGCGTCCTGCGTCGATCCCTGCTTGGACTCGCAGGTACTGGCATGGCGTCGCTGCTGGTCGCCTGCGGCGGTGGGGGAGACGAAGAGGACGAAGAAGAAGAAGAGGAGGAAGACGACTGATTGAGCCACCCAGACATAGCAACGGCCCCCGAGGTATCAGGAGCTATCGTTGCATGGTGAGCCCGCGCCACCGGGCAGAACACGCTGTAGGCTGTCGAATGTCCGGAGGTGCGGACGGACCGCACTGCACCCATTGCCACGAAAAGGCAGCAGGCATGCATTCGGACCAGTTCAGTGATGGCAGCGCCGGGGATACGAACTACGGGGAAGTCGGTATCGACTATGCCCGCTACCGCCAGCCCGATCCTGCCATTGCCCAACACATCCTCGCCGCCATCGGCGATGCGCACACCGTGCACCAGTGGTCCGATCTGGGCGCCGGCATCGGGGAGCTGGTCCGAGTCACGCGCGGGCCGATCGTGATTCTCACCAGCGATCCCGCCGCGCTCCATCACTACTGGCTGGCCGATTACCTGCCGGAACTCCTGGAGATCGAGACGAGGCGATTTCCCGCCATCGACACCATTGCGTCCTTGCTCGGTGGGTCCGAGATCTGGCCGTGCCGGCCAATGCACCATCAGCCCCCTACGCCCCGCAGACCCGACTCTACACCCTGATCGGGGGCGTCGCAGGCCTGGCGATCGCTGCCAGTGCAGTCGCTCTCCTGGGCTACCTCGACAACACCGTCAAAGCGCATTCCGATGTTCTGGCTTTATCCGGTGGACCGCTTCTGAGCACCGTACCCCGGCTATCAGGCGCGCGCAGGAGTCGTAACCCACTCTTCGTGCTGGATCAGCCAAACACGCCCGCCGCGGAGACGATCCGGCTTTTGAGGACCAATCTGGAGTTCGCGGCGGCAGGGCGGCGAATGAAAACGTTCTCGATCACCAGTGCCGGCCCTGGCGAGGGTAAGAGCACGATCACCAGCAATTTGGCTGTTGCCTTGGCGCAGGCTGGTCTCTCCACTGCAATTGTCGACGCGGACTTGCGGCGGCCGACCCAGCATCGGATCTTTGGGGCGCAGAGTAACCGCGGCCTCTCATGGATTCTCACCCACGATGACCAGCCATGGCGCTCGGCAGCAGTGGAGGTCGGAATACAAAATCTCCTTTTGATCCCAAGCGGCCCATTGCCCCCCAACCCTGCCGACCTGCTCACCCTGGACCGATTCCAGGAGATCCTCGCTCAGATTAGCAAGGAGGTGGACATCGTCGTGATCGAGACGCCGCCAGTTCTCGCCGTGAGTGACCCCCTGGTTGTCGCGTCGAAGGTCGATGCCGTTGCCCTTGTCTGCCTTGCCGGCCGGACCCGCATTGATGCCCTGCGACGCGCCGCGATGGCCCTTCAGCAAGGTGGTGCCCGCGTGGTTGGTGTAGTCCTCAATGGCGAGACGGGTCGTGGTGGGACAGGTTACTACTATGGCAAATACGAGAGCACGCCTAATGCGGCCCTGCCCTCATCCCGTCCCTCGAGCGCGCCTTGATCGCTCTCGGGCAATTACGAGCTGATCGGTAGCAGGTGCTTACCTCGAGAATGAGCAGCATCGTGGTGGCAGACCAAAGCCCACTTCGATCGACGTCTCTTGCTCCTGACGATCCTGATCCCTTTGGAACGTCATGATGTCTGGTAGATCCGTACGCTCAGCGTCTCCAGTGAATGAGGTTACGCACGGTCTCCAGATGTCCAAACCGATCAGATGAGATGATTGGGGGATCCGGAAGTGCTGATCCATCGAGCAGAGCTTGGGGTGCACTCACCATAAGGCAGGTAACGCCTTCCTCACCAACCAGCCTCTGTAATCGTCCGAGGCCGGCAGGAACAGCGGCCAGCCGGTGCCCGGCAGAGTGGGCGTCCGTGGCCGCGAGATGAACCACCTGTCGCCTGAGAAGCACTTCCGCTGTCCGTTGCGCAGCACGTCCGAAGAGTCCAGCCAAGCTACTGAGAGTCACTTGGAGGACGACGCCACGCTCTGCGAAGTGGGCTGCGCGAGCCGGATCGCGCTGGATCGGCGCGTATCGCTCGGGATGGGCAAGCACGACCCGGAAACCGGCCAGTTGCACGGCGAAGAGCGTGGCGTCCACGTGATGAGGCCACTCGCCAAAGGGCAGGTCCACCAGCACGGCGTCCCCTCCATCAAGGGTAATCGACTCCCCACCCTCAAGACGGCGGGGCAGGTCAGCGGTAAGGGCGACCTCAAATCCACGTCCCACCGTGATGCCCTGCTCATCACCCAGTTGGCGCGTGAGCTCGTAGGCCGAGTCGACCTGCTCGGCGTACTGGGCATCGAGAGGGCCGTCCAGATGTGGCGTCGTTACCATCCGCCGAAAACCAAACGCATGTGCCTGCTCCAGCATTGCCTGGGTCACCATTGGTGAGGCTGCGCCGTCATCGATGGCCGGGAGGAGATGAACGTGGAGGTCGATCACAGGGTAGACTCCTGGGCTATCAACTACCACTCCCCCTTAGCACCTTGACCACCAGAGCGTTGGAGTAATGTCGAGATCGTTGGTGCTGGGACGAGAATCAACACCCCATCAGACTTCATGGCGCTTGAGATCCCTGAGGCGATCGACGATCTGTCGCACTTGCTGAGACCGCGCCCGGTCAATGACGAGCAGGGCATCGTCAGTGTCAACAACGACAATGTTTTCAAGCCCGAGCAAGGCGATCAAGCGGGACGTATCAGACCAGACGACGCTGTTGTGCGTTTCCGCCTGAATCAAGTCACCCCGGACACTGTTGCCGAGTTCATCGCGCTGGATGAGATCACCCAGGCCATGCCAATCACCAACGTCTGACCAGCCAAATTCTGCCGGAACAACGGCCACTCGTCCCGCCGCCGCGGCCGGCTCCAGTACACCCGCATCGATCGTGCTTGTTGGTAAGTTGGTCCAAGCCTCTTCGGTGATCCGTTCCTGTTCGGGCGTTCCCCAGGCCGCGGCGATGTGTACTATCGCCGCGTACAAGTCTGGCTGCAGCTGCGACAGTTTGGCCAGAAATGCATCGACCCGCCAGACAAACATGCCGGCATTCCACAGGAAGCGACCACTGGCTAGGTATTCGGTCGCCCGTGTGAGATCTGGTTTTTCATGAAAGCGAGCGGATCGATAGGCGTGACGGTCCGAGGCTGACACAAGTACCTCGTCGGTCCGCTCGATGTATCCGTAACCAACCTCCGGACGTGTCGGCGCCAATCCGATGGTTACCAGATCACCACCGGCGGCAGCGAGTATCGCTGTCTGGATGGCGCGGACAAAATTCGTCTCATCACGGACATCATGATCGGCAGCGAAGCTGCCCATGACGGCATTCGGGTCCCAACGAGCGATGAGCGCTGCGGCAAGGGCAATTGCTGGACCGGATCCACGTGGAGCTGGCTCAACCAGGATGTTCGCCTCCGGCAGCGTGGGAAGTTGACGAGCCACCCCAGCGGCATGACTAGGACCGCAGACAACCAATGTTCGTGCCGGTGGGGCAAATGGGGTGAGCCGATCTACCGTCTGCTGAAGTAGTGACTGTTCACCAACCAGTTCCAGCAGGAATTTCGGGCGGGCGGCACGGCTCAGAGGCCAGAGACGTGTGCCTGCTCCTCCAGCCGGGATCACTACCCAGACGTTTGTCGTCTGCCCCAACTCGCTGTGCACATCATCGTTCCCGATCTGCGCGCTCACGCTCTCCTCCGGCACTGTCTTTTCTTTATCCTGTTACGTGGCTTCACACGATCGATCCACATGTTACAAAATCGGCTGTATAACGGCATGGGCATACGGTGTAGACTCATTGTCGATATCAGCATACAGAATGGTAAATCCTGCCTCTGCGACAAGTGCTTCTGTTTCGCTCCGTGAGTATCGCCAGAAGTGCCCAAGATGCATGACGAAATCATGACCTGCCTCCTGATTGCGTCCCGGTAACGCCCGTCGCACTCGGCCCTTGATCGTCGCTTGCTGGACTGGCTGGTTCTTCCTGCGGAGAAAACTGATAAGGATCGGTCCTTGAACGACCTGGGCGAAGTGTTTGAGCGTCGTTATCCGAGTCTGTTTGTCGAAAAGGTGGGAGAGGCTACCCCGGCCGGCATCCCCCGGTGGACGGCCTCGAACACGCCCAGCAGGTAGCCGCAAGTGATCGAGCCGGAGGCCAGTCCGGCCACGAGTCCGGAAGCGACACCGGTCACGTAGCAGCCTCACCACGCAACGGAAACACACGACGCGGCTCCTGATACCTCGGGGGCCGTTGTCGTGCTCTCTGGTTATGATCCAAACCCCGCAGCAACGGCGTTCCACCGTGTACAGGGGAGTGGAACTATCCACCAGCCTCTGCACACGAACTGGGACCTTCATGAAAAAGAAACTCGTTACCGCGGTGATGACCGCAACGATGGGGCTGACCCTTATGGCTGGATCAGTTGGTGCGGATCACTTGGTGGGCCTGACCAAGGAAGACTGCAAGAACGGTGGTTTCACCGAGTATCAGACGACAAAGGGTGACAAGAGCACGACGTTCAAGAATCAGGGCCAGTGCATCAAGTTCGTCAACACCAGCAAGTAGAACCATTACGCGATTCTCACTGGAGACAGTGTCCACACTCAATGATGAGCGGGTGGAGTCGCAATCGCTCGAGAACCATGCAACGGTCCTGGCATCACGCTGGGGCCGTTGTCGTGTCCGCGAACATGTCTCGATCTCAGTAATTTTAAGGAGCAGGTCGCATAACTACAGTTCACCGCCTTGGCTCACCATGATCACCACCAGAAGCAGGGCCGCGCCAATGCGGTACCAGCCGAAGGGCCGCAGCGTCATGTGGCCGATCAGGCGCAAGAAGAAGGTCACTGCAAGCCATGCGGAGACAAATGCCACGCCAAATCCGGTCGCAAAGAGCGGGACATCGGCGATCACGAGGTGATCGAGACTGGTCGCGAGATCAAAGAGACTGGCAGCGGCGATCACCGGGATAGCGGCGAGAAAGGAGTACTCCGCGGCCGTCTTGCGCTCAACACCCACCAGCAGCCCGCCGATCATCGTCGCCGCCGAGCGTGACACTCCCGGCCACAGCGCCAGGCACTGGAAGAGGCCAACCACCAGAGCCACGCGCCAGCCAAGGGCATCGAGTCCTGACCGGCTCGTTCGAGGCCGAAATCGTTCCGTGAGCAGGATTCCTACCCCACCGAGACCCAGGCCGATCGCCACTGTCTTCGGATCGAAGAGTTGCGACCGAATGAATCCATGGCCGATCGCGCCCAGTATGAGGGCCGGTAGCGTCGTGAGAGCCAGGAGCCCCAATCCACGACGGCCGGCAAAGCCTTCGGAGGGCTTCAGTGTGGCGAGCGCGAGCAGGCGTTGCCGGTAGAGCCAAGCGACGGCCAGGATTGCGCCGAGTTGGATAAAGACCTCAAAGGTTGCCGCTTTCTCTCCCTCAAAGCCGAGCAGCGATGCGGCGACGATCAGGTGACCGGTCGAAGAGACAGGGATAAACTCGGTGAGTCCTTCGATGACTCCGAGTACCACGGCGATGATGAGCTCAGGCATGGGCAATGATCGGTACGAGAGTGATGAACATGGTCCGTTTCCATAACTTGCAGCTCTGCCGTATCAATGCTCTTTGGCATCGCTTCGAGCAGCACCTCAACGGACTCGCGCGGCAGTCGTGTCGAGAATGTGACCGTGCCACGTAATGGGGCATTTGGTACACATTCCCTAGGGTGAAAGTGTAGAACGGTGCCTCAATGCAGGCGACATAGCCTCATGCATCTGCATGGTCTAGTTAGCGGACTGGGCCTCCCGGGCGTCAATCTTGGCGTCAAGTGCGCGAATGGCTCGCAGCATCTCAGGACGATGCCGAACGATCTCCCAACAGTCGGGCGGCAGGTGTCGGGCACTGATGTAGAGCTCATTGGCAGGAATGCCAAGGATGTGCGCGGCCTTTTCCACAGTCACCGGCTTGGTGATCCGACGCTTGCCTGTCCTCACCGCGTGGACAAAGCTGGGCCGCACGCCTAACTCACGAGCAAATTGGGACACGCTCAGCTCGAGTTCGGCCAGTCGTTCGGTGATGATCTCAGCCTGGGATGCTGGTTCAACGGTGGGCATGGGGAGCCTCCTGCTCAATGGTTTCAGTCCGGTTGCCGTACTCGTCAATGACGGTCACGAGGACACGACCACCCGGCAGGAGTTGCCGCGTCGTTCGCTTCCGGTGCGTGGCCTACGGGCTGCGTTGGACGCTGTGCGGGATCTACCCGCGTCGGATTCAACCTAGGAGGTTTCTATGTATCGGATGATCCTGATCGTCGTGTTCGCCTTGGTCGTTGGGAGTGGGGCGATCGTCG
>JAUJLY010000163.1 GCA_030447145.1 Thermomicrobiales bacterium | reverse complement strand
CTGGTGGCGCCCTTTATCCTGGCCCGCGAGGCGGCGAGGCACATGGCCGGGCGGGGTACCGGATCGATTATTAATATCACATCAGTGCACGAGGAGATCCCGAATGAGGGTTCGCCGGCCTACTGTGCTGCCAAGGGCGGCCTGCGGATGGTCACGCGGACGATGGCGCTCGAGCTTGCGCCAAAGGGGGTGCGCATTAACAACATCGGTCCGGGCATGATCAAGACCCCGATGACCGTTTCATCGCTGTTTGATGCGGAGACCTCTGACCAAGCGGAGGCCAAAATCCCCATGGGACGTGCCGGCGAGCAGCAGGAGATCGCCAACCTGGTGCTGTTCCTCGCTTCCGACGAATCGAGCTACGTCACGGGCAGTTCCTACTTCGCGGACGGCGGGCTGATGCTCTCTATCCAGGGAACGTAACGGCGAGTCCCCTCGGGCTCCCTGTACCAGCTCGAAGGGTCGTGGCGCGGCTGCATCGTGGCATAGAGCCTGCAGCACTTCAGAGCCATTTTGGTTAAGATATGGAGGTATACGATATGAAAGCGATGGTCAAATTTGGTCATAAAGAGGAAGACAGGAGGGCACGTGACGCCGGCGTGCTGTTGCTGCGGCTGACGGCAGGGGGCTTGATGGCGGGTCACGGGGCGCAGAAGCTGTTCGGATGGTTCGGCGGCTATGGGCTGGAAGAGACCTCCGGGTGGCTGGAATCCATGGGCATGAAGCCTGGCCGTCCCTGGGCCATTGCGGCGGGTGGCTCCGAGTTCGGGGGCGGTCTACTGACGGCCTTGGGATTGTTGCATCCGGTCGGCCCGATTTCCATGCTTGGCTCGATGGCGGTGGCAGCCCGGAAAGTGCACTGGGGAAAGCCGATCTGGGTAACGGAAGGCGGTGCCGAGCTGCCGGTCCTCAACATCGCGGTCGGCGTCGCACTCTCGATGGTCGATCCCGGTCGCTTCTCGGCCGATCGAGCTGTGGGCCTCCAAGTGCCAAAGAGCCTCTCAATGATGGCCTTTGCGGCAGTCGTGCTCGGCGTACTGGCAAGCGAGGCGACGCCAGCACCGGTTTCCGAGGAGGCAGCCGATGAGGCGGGCGATGAGCTTCAAGGTGAGTCAGCGGAGACATTGCTCGAGGAAACCATGTAGGTGCGGGGGACATCCTCTTGCTCGAATGGCATCCGGTTATAGAAAGAGGAGCCCCGTCATGTCGACGGGCTCCACTTTTGCGCATGCAGATTGTCTAACCGGGCGTATGGGTCTCGGCGATCACGGTGGCACCTGTCTGACGATTCCAGGGATCCTCCTTGTCGCTGGGCTCCAGGGGCGGGTTGCCAACTTCCTGGTCATCGGAGGCGCCTTCTGCCACGACCTGGTCCCCATGGACGCGTTCGGGAGTTACGGGTCCGGCATCCCTTGCAAAGCTTTCCTCTGTTGGTTTCAATCCCTCTTCCGGGTTACCCAGCTTTTCGTGGCGAAGGCCACCCGAGGACTCCGGCTCGTCTCGAGGCGTTTCTTGCTCGGGAAGTGGGTTCCGCTTGCTTGGGCTAAGACTGTCTGACATGGTGTCCTCCCTACCTTGATTGTTCCTGCGACGGCCGCTCGATTTCGGCACTGTCATCACGGCCAACAATCTGGTTCCACAGTTCGTAGTCGGTCATCTTCTTGGCGATCATCTTGTCTTTGGCACCGACCTCCTGACCGCCGATTGCCTTGAACGGGCCCTTCTCGCGGTCCACCAGGTTGAAGTAGACACTTCCCTGCTCAAGTGGAGTTCCGGGGTCCAGGATGGGAAGGCGTGAGAGTTCGTCGTCTGACAGCTCGGGGAGCATATTCCCGACTCTCTTGTCACCCGCCGCCGAGTCGGCTTCCAGGTGCTCCTGATGCACCCGTTGCGGCGTTTGCGGTGCGATATCTTCCGCGAATTCCTCCGGAGTTGGCCGGTCGCCCTCGCCCGCCGCACGGTTCCCCTGGGGATTGGTCAGTTGCTCGCGCCGGACGTCATGCGTCTCAGCATGTCGCCCTTCGGGGCCGCCCCGGTCGGAATAGGGCTTTCTAGCGTCTCCGGGACTGTAATCATCTGACATCGATTACTCCTTTTCTTTGCCTGTACCATCGGCATGTCTGGCCGATCTTTCTGGTTTCTGAGCATGCGAGGTGCCAGCATTCATTCGCCGCGCCATGACCCTAAGGAAGACAACTCCGGTGGCCGGTAAAATGCCAAGGAATCGGGGACCCGGCGTACCAGCCGGGAGGGCAGGATAAGGGGAGACCGTTGGGGCAGCAGAGGTCCATCTCGGCAGGAATCGAGGAGCGTGATGCGACGACTCCGGCCATGGCGAGCACATTGACGCCCTGGCAGCTTCGGTCCGGGTATTTCTGGTATTACGCGGCGATCGGCGCATTCGCGCCTTTCATCCCGCTCTATTACCAGGATCTCGGGATGAGCGGTCTGCAGCTTGGTGTGCTGCTGGCGTTGCCTGCCTTCTGGACAGCGCTTACAGGGGCTCTCTGGGGAGCCATCGCAGACGCGTTGGCGATTCACCGGATGCTGCTCCGCATCGTTCTGCTCGTTGCGGCAGTGGTTGCCATTCTGGTTTCAATGCCAGGCAGGTTCGTCACGCTGTTGCCGTTCGTTGCAATTCTGGCGCTGGCAATCGTGCCGATACCACCGTTGCTTGATGGCTATGCCGTCAGCGTCGCTGAGCGGTCGAAATCCTCCTTCGGGGGATTGCGGGTTTGGGGCTCGATCGGCTTCACGGTGATGGTGCTGGTCCTTGGCCGGTTGCTGGGCGGCCAGCTGACCGACCGGTTCCTGTACGCGTATGCTCTCTGTCTCCTGTTGACGTGGCTCTCGATCTTCGGCCTGCCTCGACTCGCTGAGCGTCGCCCGAGACCATTGCTGGATGGTCTCCAGGCTGTACGGCGGAGCCGTCCATTTCTCCTGCTGCTGTTTGTTGCCTACCTGATGTCGAGCGGCTTCGCGGTAATCAATAATCTCCTTAGTATTCATGTCCGTGACATGGGAGGTTCTACGCAGATGATCGGTCTCGTCTTCGCGGTCGCCTCCGTGAGCGAGTTCCCGATCCTGATCTTTAGTGGCTGGTTGATGACCCGCATCGGCGCGCGAGGCATGGTGACGGTGGCGCTGGCAATGTGGGTGGTTCGCTTTGCGATCCTGAGTTTGGTCTCCGCGCCATGGCTAGTGGTGGGTGCCCAGTCGTTACACGGCGTCACATTTGGCGCGTTCCTGATCGCGTCGGTCACGTTGGCCCACCGGTTCGTGGGCCAGGAGAATGCGGCGACCGCGCAGGCTGCGCTGGCGACGATGTCGTGGGGATTTGGCAGCATCACCGGTGCGATTGCCGCCGGTTCACTCCTTGACGTAGCGGGGACGTATACGATCTTTCGCGGCGTTACGGTGTTGATGGTGGTGACGCTCGCAGTCTTCATCGTCGGGAACCGGGTCATCAGCATCGAGGGGAATGGGTAGGCGTTACCACGACTGCCCAATCCGGCAGGGTTTTTGCTCGATTTCTACGGCACGCTCGTTCATGTAAGAGTTTGTCGATGGATAATCCTCTTCCCGACGTTACCGTGAGCAACCTGGTCCAGCTCGGAGAGCTTTTGGTATGCGACAGGGAGCGCACCGAAGCCGCGAACTGAGCGGGGCTCACGGTGACGCTTGCGGTTCAGAAGGAACGTTCCCCCAGACCTCCACGTGGTGCCCGTGCCTGTTGCCCTCCCACAGCCGTTCGGTGCAGGTGCCGCGGAGCAGGTTTTTCCAGAGCTGCGCGTTCCGGAACATCTCCTCGTCGGCACTAAAGATTTCAAAGACCGAGCGGGAGGCAACCAGGACCAGTTTCTTCTTGGCCCGGCTGAGGGCGACGGTGAGGCGCCGCGGGTCCAGCAGGAAGTTGCCGGTCGCAAGGAGGTATTCCCGGTCACTCTCCGTGGAGCCGATCAGGATCACTGTCCGCTCATCGCCCTGGAAGCGTTCGACGGTGTCGACTGCCGAGACGGTCACTGCACTCGTCTCGGGATCTATCCGAATGAGCTCTGGCACACCCTCCTGCAGGGCTGCACGCTGGGCGCGATGGGGCACAACCACCCCGAGTCCCTCCTCAGGCGACAGGTTGTATCGCTGCTCATCGGCAAGCACGCGCAGGATCGGGGCGATCAGCTCTTGCTCGTAGCTGTTGCGGTGCTGACTCTCAGCCTCATCGTGGACGACGACCGTCAGCGGGTGCTGCGGCGCGAGGACAGCCTGGATAAAGGAGTCGGGGAGGGGGAAAACGGGCAACACGTCGTGCCGCTTGGAGTGATAGTTAATGCCGTCCTGATGGTAGATCTCCTTACGCAGGAACTCAGCGAGGTCGGCGTGGAGCCGGAAGCTGCGCTCGAAGTTGATCTTCGGCGGACCAAGCGCCAGCAGGGCAAGGAAGAGCGACTCGTAGGAACGGAACTCCCGGAATGAGCGCCTCGTCTCGTTGGACCAATCGTGGCTAACGATCGGCGGCATCTGCCGGTGATCGCCCACAACAATGATGCGACCGTCCTCCTTAAGAGGAAGTGCCGCCATGATGGCTTCGGGAATGCTCATCTGTGAGGCCTCGTCGAGAACCAGGCAATCGGCGAGATAGTGTCCGAAGAGATTTTTGTTAGACCAGCGGTCCTTGATCAGGCCGTAGATACCGCCCGGCGTTGCCCCGGCGACCAGCCAGCCATGATGCAAGAGTTCTTCGACCTGTTCCCTGGCGAGATCCTTGTCGTTTTCCAGAAGGGTGATGCCGTTTCGGGGGGACTGGCGGGAGCGAAGCCGGTACAGCGGAAGATCGAGCAGGCGGCGGTCGAAGTGGCGTTCGGTGATGTCGGGATGGGTAGAAAACAATTCCCGCAAGACCGCGATTGCATCTTGGACGTTGTGTAGCAGCACATCTGTTGCCGCGTGAGTCTTGCAGCCGAGAAAGACCCGGAAGGGGACGTTTGCCGCCATTGCGCCCTGGATCCGGGCAAGAATCGCGAAAGCCGACGTATAGCTTTTGCCGGTGCCTGGGGGTCCCTGTACCAGGAGCAACGGCTTGTCACCATGCTGGCTGATGAACTCTCGCTTGCTTACCTCGAAGTCATGAAGCGCCCCGGCGGCGTGGAGTGCGTCCAGTCCTTCCAGGAAGCGGTGCTGGGCCTCGACACTGGACTGCGGCCAGGGAACGGACTTCGGGGCGTTGTGGGTGAGCAGGTTGTAAACCGGGTTTGATTCGCCAGCTATGAGTCCCTGTACCGTCTGCCTTGCCCAGTAACCTAGATAGTCATTGATATCGGTTTCCAGCGTATACGCTGTGGCCGGCTGGAGCGGTCGTGCAGTTCCGGTGAAAAAGAATTCGTTGGAGTTACCACCGCCACCCCGTGTCATGCTGACAATCGCGTGTGCTTCGAGCGCACGTTGGTTGTCATCCCGGCGAACGTCGAAGCCTACCAAGTCGACCCGCTGGCCATACAGCAACTGTTTGGCCGTTGGCGTCAGCGGTTTCTGCTCCGCTTTGGGCAGGCGACTATCGGTCGTCCAGCGTTCACAAAGCACCATACGGGAGCCTGGCTTAAGCGTGGAGAGGGCGAGCGCATCGTCTAGGGAGCAGCCAATATCTGAGATGTCGAGTTTTAGGCGAAACAGAATCCCTTCCTGATCCCAAGTACAGGCCTCTTTTTGCTCTTTGGTTAGGGTGATTCGCTTTGCATCGGGATTTGCTTGTCGATGCTCATCCCTGAACTGTTCGCCGAGTGTTCTCCGATAGATGTTCTCGCGATTTTGCTCCGCGATCCCCTCCGCTTGATCATCTTCAATGTATTTGGCAATCAGTGACACGCCGTTGAGGACGCGCTGCTCGGGCGGCGCGAGACGCTGATGCTTCCAGGCGGCAAGTTCTACAAAGCGCTCGATGCTGACGAATTCATCAAGGGCGTGGGCCAGCGTTGGTGCACACTGCTCGAAGGTTGCCAGGTCGGGAAGGACAAAGGATGTCAGGGTCGTCTGGCGGTTGCCCCGGAAGTCCTTCGCGATATGTTCCATCGCTTCCAGCCGGCGGGCCTGAAAGCCGAGCATGCGCTCGATGGTCGCCTCACCGTAATCGGAGAGGGCCTCCAGGGTGGTTTCCGCGGAGACGTCTCCCCAGGCCGTATAGGCGTATTCCAGGGGGATCTGGCTGTTGAAGCGGGCGCGGCTGGTGTACCAGCCGTTGATCCCCGGAACTCGCTGTTCTTCGCCTGTTTCTTCGTCGAACTTGCGCCAGAAATCGAACATCCGCGTCCTGAAGATCTCGCGATAGGGAACGTCCTTGTTCCAGTCGAACTTGAGGTAGGCGGCGACCGCCTGCAGCGACTGGCAGACCATCGGATAGTTCTTCTGCTCCTGGATCGCCTGGTCGAGGAATGTGGCGATGGGGGAGTCGTATATCGCCATCTGGGTCATGAAGTCGTACAGGGCAGTTGCGCCGAGGATCTTCGTGAGGTAACGACCAAGACCGTTGAATAGCTGCTGTTGAGCGAAGCGATTGATGAACACAAGGTGGATCGGCGCCGCGTGGTCACCCCCCGCGTCGGGTGCGGCAAGCTCAACAATTGCCCGCAGCGTCTCGGCGATCCAGTCAATGAAGAGATGCTCCTCGGTCGCGTTCGAGTCGGGCGGACCGCCGGTGATCCGCACGATGTTCCGCTGTCGATGCA
>JAUJLY010000162.1 GCA_030447145.1 Thermomicrobiales bacterium | reverse complement strand
GGATGCCCAGCGGCGCGCCTCCGCGCGTGATGAGCTGCAGATCTTCCAGCGCGAAATCGGCACGACAACGATCTACGTGACCCATGATCAGGTCGAGGCGATGGGCATGGGACATCGTATCGCCGTCATCAATCAGGGCCACGTGCAGCAACTTGGCACCCCTCGCGAAATTTACGAGGAACCGGCCAACACCTTTGTCGCCACCTTCCTCGGGTCACCACCGATGAACCTGATCGCCCATGACAGCACGCTCATCGGCTTTCGCCCGGAGGCCCTGGTCCCGGTGGAGGAGCCTGGCAATGCCGACCCTTCCACCTGGCTCGAATTCACGCTCGGGAACATCCGGGAGGAGTATCTCGGCTCTGAGAAGCTTGTCTACGGCGAGATCGCCGGCACACGGACCGTATCCCGGCTTGCGGCTAACCACCCGATTAGCCATGCCGATGGCGCATCTGGCCAGTTTATGGTGAAACACAGCGACATTCGTATGTTCGATGCAGAATCCGGACAGGCTATCACCGCCGTCCCGCCACAAGTCGTCACGGGCGGAGCGGCCCGAACCCGGGTAGCATCATGAGCGTCAGCACAGCAACCGTTGTACCTGTCCAGAAAGAGAAGATGGAGCGATATGTGCTTGAGAACGAGCGCGTTCTCGGGCCACTCCTGCTGCTCCCCGCAGTCTTCTACATCTTCGCGCTGGTGGGTCTTCCGCTGGTACTGGCGGTGCTCTATGCCTTTAGTACCGCATCCGCCGGCAATCCCCGGATTGAGAGTCCCAACGACTTCGTCGGGCTGCGGAATTTCCGGGCGGTCCTTGATGATGGTGTCTTCCTCAAGGCACTCCGCAATACGATCTTCTTCACACTCGCATCGCAGGCAATCGTGATCGTCCTCGCGAACATCCTCGCACTGGTGCTTTCGGCAGACTTTCACGGCAAGCGGCTGGTCCGGTTCCTCATAATGCTGCCGTGGACAACACCGATCGCCCTCAGCGTCCTCGGTTGGTTCTGGCTGTTTGACTCGGTATACAGCCCTATCGACTGGTTGATGCGTGAGGTGGGCCTGCTCGGGCCGGGTACAACATTCGGCCCGGCCCGGAACATGTACTGGCTCGGGGAGACCGCCCTCGCCCAGGGAGCCGTACTGCTGGTCCATGTGTGGCGCACGCTGCCACTTGCGACTGTGATCCTGCTGGCAGGTCTGACCGCGATTCCGAAGGACATCAATGACGCGGCCGACATCGATGGTGCCGGCTTCTGGCGTCAGCTCTTCTACATCCGGCTGCCGCTGTTGCTGCCAATCCTGGCAATCGCCACACTCTTCAGCATGGTTTTTACCTTTACCGACCTTACCGTCTCCCTTGTGCTGACGCGGGGCGGCCCTGTCAACGATACCCAGGTGCTCTCGAGCTGGGCCTATTTCAAGGGAATCCAGGGAGGGAACCTTGCCCAGGGAGCGGCCGTGGCGCTCTTCATGTTGCCGGTGCTGATCGCCATCGCCATCGTCATGCTACGGCTTGCCCGTCGCGGAGGACAGGACTGACATGAGCGCACCCAATGCTAGAACACCCGCCATCGAGGAAGAGGTGGGCGGTCCATCCCGTCTCAAGCACCTTGCCGGCCGGGGAGTGCTCTACTCGCTGGCGATCTTCTTCGCCCTGTTCGGGGCGCTGCCATTCGCCTGGATGGTCCTGACCGTCTTCAAGACCAACACCGATCTGTACAAACCGCAAAACAACCCGTTCGTCTACAACGATCCCCCAACGCTCTCGAACCTTGACGTGCTCTGGAACGAGACCAACTTCCCCACATTCGTCGGGAACACGCTGCTGATTGCCGTGCTGGTGGTTATCATCACCGTGATCATCGTCGTGCCGGCAGCCTACAGCCTTGTGCGTCTCTCCAGCCGCTGGGGTGAGAGTCTCGGCATCATGATCTTTCTCGTCTACCTGGTGCCACCCACACTGCTCTTCATCCCGCTCACCGGCATTGTCGCCGATGTTGGGCTCCAGAACTCGAAGTTCTCGATGGTGCTCGTCTACCCGACATTCACCATCCCGTTCTGCACCTGGCTCCTGATGGGGTTCATGCGTAACTTCCCTTGGGAGATCGAGGAACAGGCGATGATCGACGGGTACACTCGCCTTCAGGCGATCTGGAAGACCGTCCTCCCGGTGCTCGTTCCCGGCATCCTGACCGTCGTCATCTTCTCGTTCACGCTCACGTTGCATGAGTTCGTCTACGCCCTGGCATTTGTGCAGAGCTCGGCTGAAAAGACGATCAGCGTCGGGGTCTTCACCGAGTTGATCCGTGGTGATGCCTACTTCTGGCAATCGTTGATGGCAGCAGCAGCCGTTGTCGCGTTACCAGTGGCGATCGTCTACAACCTCTTCCTCGACAAGTTCATCGCCGGGTTCACCCTTGGCGCTGTCAAGGGATGATCGGAGACAGCCAGAGGCAAAACGAGGGATTGGCGTGAACGCCAATCCCTCGTTTTCTGTCCAGAGGAAAAAGGATGCCCGGGTCGCGACCGCCCTACCTGTAATGTGAGAGGGAGAGCGAGCCTGATTGCACCCGGTGTCATAGTGCATGGCAGGGATTCAGGTACGGTGGGATGGAGGCTCGCTGCGACAGGGAAATGCACGGGACATGCCAACACCTGTCTTGTGTGGCAAGCCTCGCCGCGCCGCAGCCCGGGTTCGTCACCAAGTGTGATCAACAGGCCGGCCGGCCCACACCACGCTCGGGAACCTCTTCAGTGAGATGACAGCGGATTCCCAGCGAATCCCATACGTCGAACGTCGCCTGGCTCAACGCGAAGAATCGCTCGAACGTGACGGGCGCCCTCACCAAAACCGGACGATCTTGTGTTGCATCGGCCGTGACATCCGCGCCTGTCGTATGGATCATAGGCAGATGATGCAGTTGCCACCATGCAGGGGGAGTAAGGGATGCGAGCAGAGACTATTCCGGTGCCACCAGGCCGCCCGACCTTCGCGGATGTGCCTCGGTGCGAGGATCTGGGATCGCTTGATGCCCACATCGCGATTATCGGCGTGCCCTATGGTGTTCCGGCGAGCATGGAATCTTCCCGCGCGCCCTCCTCGACGGCGCCAGATGCGATCCGGGAGGAATCGCTCCGTTTTGGGAAGTACCTCGCACATCACGATATCGATCTCGGTGGCCCCCTTCTCAATGGTCGGGATATCCGGATCGTCGATTGTGGTGATGTTGCCATGATGCCAGGTAACCTCACCGGGAATAGCGTCGCGACAACCGGCGTGATCCGGAAAATCCGCACAAGGGGCGCAGTCCCGATCATCCTCGGTGGCGACCACTCCATCCCGATTCCGGTTATGCGTGCCTACGACGATGCAGGCTCCATGTGCGTTGTGCAGATAGACGCCCATATGGATTACCGCGATCAAGTCAACGGAGTGAAAGAGGGGCTCAGCAGTTCGATTCGTCGCGCTTCAGAGCTTGACTACGTCAACGGCATTGTGCAGATCGGTCTCCGCGGTGTCGGCAGCGCGCGTGAGCAAGACGTCATGGATGCCCTAGAACACGGCAATATCATCATCAGTGCAGCGGAGATCTACCAACAGGGTATAGATGCCGCAGTGAAGAGGATTCCACCCGCCGATCACTTCTACATCACCTTTGACATGGACGGCATGGATCCATCGATCGCGCCGGGGGTGAACTCCCCCGCATTCGGCGGGCTGGAATACTGGCAGGCAACGGGCCTGCTCTGGGCTGTCGCCAAGCAGGGGCGGGTCGTGGGTATGGACATGGTGGAGATCGCCCCCCATCTCGATACGCACGGCCTCACCAGCATGCTGGCCGCCCGCCTGATCCTCAACCTGATCGGGGCCATGGCCCGCTCCGGTCAACTCCGGTGACGGCAAGCATCCGAAGCGCATTAGGCGGGATGCCTCGCCCGAGCCCATCGATCGTCGTCCCGAGTGAAGCTCCAGACTGTGACGGCCCGATGCCTTGCTCCGCATGGGATGACGCTGGTTTGCCGCATACTACGAGTGTCACAGGTGCTATACAGAGCCGAGAGCTTTCTGTCTCCGCATCCCTGAGGTTCAAGTCGTGCATGGGGTGCAGGACTACGGGCAGGCGGCTCACTGCGTGAGACCTCCACTTCACCTCACACCGTCGCCTCGCCTCGGCGTCTCCCTCTTTTTCGGGATCAATGGCTTCCTCGGGGCGAATTGGGTCTCGCGCATCCCCGCCGTTGTCCGGAAGCTGGAGATCGGCATGGATACGCTCGGTACCGTGCTGCTGCTCTTCGCGGTGGGAGCCATCATCGCCTTCCCCATCTCGGGCCGGACGACCAGCACGCGCGGCAGTGCGCCCATCACCACCTTCTTCGGCCTCTTCTTCTGCGTCACCGTGCCGATGCTGGCCTTCTCGCCCCATGTCTGGTGGCTGGCGCTATCGCTCACCCTCTATGGGCTCGCCAATGGCAGTGTGGATGTCGCCATGAATGCCCAAGCGGTGGAGATCGAGCTGGCCACCGGTACAGTCCCGGCGGCCTCCTCGGTGCAGGGACCCGCGCGCTTGCCGCATGGCTTGACATCAGCCTGGAGTGGCACTTCACGACACTCTCAGTGCTCGGCTTCGGGATCATGGCATGGGCCGCGACAGGCCTTGTCCAGGACCAGACGCATGAGGGTACCAAGCCCGAGAGCGGCGGTTTCGTCATCCCGCCACGTATCCTCTGGCCCCTTGGGATCATTGCGTTCTGCTCCGCGCTGGGCGAGGGGGCGATGGCCGACTGGAGCGCGCTCTACCTGCATGAGCACCTGGGCAGCCGCGAGTCAGTCGCGGCGATCGGCTTCTTCGTCTTCTCACTGACCATGCTTACGGGACGCTTTCTTGGTGATGGTATTGTCGCGAAGTTCGGCACGGTCACTGTTATCCGGACCTGCGCGATCATCGCGACCGCCGGGTTCCTGTTCGGTATCGCTGTCGACTAGATCTGGTCGACATTGATTGGGCTCGGCGTGGTAGGCCTTGGCCTCTCGATCGTCATCCCGCTCGTCTACGGCGCCGCTGGCAATACGCCGGGCATCCCGGGCGGGCGTGGTGTCGCCTCTGTAGCGACCATCGACTACACCGGCTTCCTGGCAGGGCCGGCGGCGCTCGGCTGGGTCGCCGAGGCCACGTTGCTCCGGATCGCGATGCTGATCGTCGTGATGCTCTCCGGTGTCGTGGTCGTCGCGGCGGATCAGGCCAATCCCAGGCGCAGGCTGCCCGCTGGCTGAGGGAACCTCGTCACCCGGCTCGCCGTTAGCGATGTATTCGGGAGACGCGTTTCCCATCGAGAACCAGCACCCACCCATTAGCGAGAAGGACACACGATGCTTCGTCTGCTCTCAGGAATCCTGCTTTTTCTCGTGACGCCTCTCGCCGCGCTCGGCGTGTTCGCCCCAGTCGCGGCCCAACCCTCCGGCACGGTGGTCTACATCCATACCGTTGCGCCGAACGGCACCGCAATCACCGACGCCTGCTACACCTTCGTCAATGCCAGCCTCGAAGGATGCGACGAGAACCGTCACGGCTACATCCGTTTGGAGGGCATCGCCGCCGGCTCCTACACCGTTGAGCAAACGCGGGCCGTTGCCGGCTACCTGCCGGTTGGCGATTTTCCGGTTGCTCTTGAGCCGTCGACCACCGAGCAGTATGCGGATGTATTGATGGCACCGGCGACAACCGGGACGCGCACCATCGTGGACATCGCCATTCGGGCTGTCGACCCCGCCAACGGCGCATCGGCTGCCGGAGGTTGCATGATCCTCCACGGAGGTAGCAACGAGGGCTGTGACGAGAATCGTGACGGTCAAATAAGCTTCCAGGGGGTTGCCGTCGGCACCTACCTGCTGGAGGAAACCTCGACACCGGATGGCGCCTACACCTTCGGCAGTCAGTGGGTGACCATCGATCGCGATGGTGAGTTCGTGGTGATGCGCCCGATGTCGGGGGCAAATCCACCCGCTGGCACTGCGGATGTCTCGTTGGCGACGCGCGACCCCAGCAACGGCAACCTGCTGCCCAGCGCCTGTTACATCATCCTTGATGCATCCAAGGGATGCGACGAGAACGGTGATGGCCTCGTGGACTTCGATGATGTCGTTGCTGGCACCTTCACCGTCCGGCAGACAATTGCGCTGCAAGGCTACCAACCGGTCAACGACTTCGATATCAGTATCGCGCCGCTTGATCCCGAGCAATCAATTGTCGTCAAGCAGGCACCCGAGCAACATGACGCCACGCACCGGCATGTCTCTGTTGTGCTTTACGACTCGGATACCGGGCTGCCGGTGAAGGGCGACACTTGCCTCGTCATCGTCGGCGCAAGCCAGGAAGGATGCGACGACAACAGGGATGGCCAGATCGACTCCCTGGACGTCGCGGTTGGCACGCACTCGATCGAGTTCACGCGCTTGCCAGCGGGCTACTCGCCGACCTACGTCACCAACTCCGTCTTCAACGACCCGGACAATCCCTTCTCCGTCACGGTCATCTACATCGGACTGACCGCGGAACGATAACGCGAGTGTTCGCTCATCCGCTAAGCAGGATGCGTGAGAAGAACCGGAGGCTGCACCGAAACGGGCGCGCCCGTTCTCGCCTCCGTTTCGAGGCGAGAGATCGTTACGCGAGGAAATCCACCATCAGCGTCCCGAGCCCGAGGATCAGCAGCAACACCGCG
>JAUJLY010000161.1 GCA_030447145.1 Thermomicrobiales bacterium | reverse complement strand
CCGCGGCGCCGATCTTGACCGCCGTGGCGATGGTGTCAGCCTGTACGGGTTCGGAGTGATCGACGCCGGACTCATAGAATGCAGCAAAGGGGGCGGCACCCGCGGCCTGGATGGTCGCAATACGGGGGAGCTTGTCGATCAGCCCGACCTGAAAGGCTTCCGAAAGGGCCTTGCCGAACGCGGCCGTATTGCCGAGATTGCCGCCGGGCAGGGCAATGATGTCGGGAACCTGCCAGCCGAGGGCGTCCAAAATCTCGAAAACGATCGTCTTTTGTCCCTCGGGCCGGAAGGGGTTAACGGAGTTGGCGAGGTAGACATCGTAGGTGTCCGTCATCTGGCGCAGGAGCTGGAGCGCAACATCGAAGTCGCCTTCGACCTGGACGACAGTTGCGCCGTATGCAATCGTCTGGCTCAGCTTGCTGGCGCTGATCTTCCCATCCGGTATCAGGACCATGGCCGGTATACCGGCGGTCGCAGCATAGGAGGCAAGTGAGGCAGAGGTATTACCGGTCGAGGCGCAGGCGACGATCCGCGCTCCGGTCGCCTTGGCATGGGTAAGGGCAACGGTCATGCCGCGATCCTTAAATGAGCCCGTCGGGTTGTGCCCCTCGTGCTTCACTCCGAAGCGGCCAGTAGTAAGGCCGGCGTACGCGCCGAGGCGATCGTCCCAGTAAAGCGGGGTGTTGCCTTCGTACCGGGTGACGATGTGCTCGTCGGCGATGGGAGGCAGGAGCGGTCGGAAACGCCACACGCCGGAGAGCGCCTCGAACGATCCCTTCGGGGCATCGAACGACGCGGGCGTGAGCTGCTGCGCAACGTCGATCCAGGCGTCCAGCAATCCGCCACATGCCGGGCAGGTGGTGAGGGACTGGTGACCGTCGAAGGTTCGTCCACAGGCCATGCACGTCACCGACAGACCGGGGGACGAGGATACGGACGTGCTCTCACCGGGCGCAGTCATGTGACGGAGGTTCCTCTCATGGCGTGATTTGGCTGGTTCTCAGGGATGACGGGCAGCGCGGCATTGGGCGCCCGACGATGCCGTGAGCATACCACCAACCCTGGCCAGGACGAGAGGATGTGTATCCCGGCCCTGTCCCTAGAGCGTAGAGCGCTCCGGAAGGACGATGCCGAGCAGGACATAGACAACGATCACGGCGATGAGTGACACGCCGGGGACAATCACTGCTGCGGCGATGAACCCAAGGCGAACCCATAGAGGGTCAACACCCATCTTGTAGGCGATACCCCCGCAGACGCCGCGGATCCAGCGATTCTTTCTGGAGCGTTCGATCCCAATGTCAAGGTGCATAGTCCGTTCTCCTCATCTCTGACGCGAATCCACGATGATCCGCCCGTTCATGGCTCAAGGATAGGCCAGGGACTCCGGGGGCGGCATGGGTGATAACCGGAAATCGCGGAGACAGGATAACAGGATGCCGTGGGGCTACGGAGGGTGCCAAGCCCTAATCCGGGAGAGACGATCCCCTGAACATCCATCAGGCTCCCGCCGCGGCTTCAGGAGTACCGATGCGTTCCACCAGTGTGCCCCGCACAACGATCCGGGAGAGATACTCGCCGTTGGCGTAGTCAAACTCGCCGCCACACGTGATCAGCGTAACGGCTGGTCTCTCAGTCAAGCTGACAACCTCTTGCAACTTGCCGCCAGTAAGCGCATCGATGTCGAAGACGTCAGTCCACTCGACGGCGTAGTCGTAGCGTGTACCGTTTTCTCCGCTCAGGCTGACGATGTCTCCCGCAACGAGATCCCGCAGATTGAAAAAGACCGATGGACCGACGTCCCAGTAGTCGACGTGGCCGGCAAGGACGACATTGCCCTGTTCTCCAAGCGTGGCAGTCTGGCGATACCAGGCAACAACCCAGGGACCTGGCGGGTTTTGCATCACGCCGTTGACGATTTCCATCATCACAATATCGGCGTTGATCGCTGCCTTCTCGACGGCGATATTGACTGGATCAGTTGGGTTGACAGCCATCGGCCGCGGGGATTGCTGACCAACCGGTCCGGGCCGCATGCCGCCTGCGGACGGCAGGTCGCCTACAGTGGTGGACTGGATGGGCACCAATTCCGGGGTGGATTCCGGCGTCGATTCCTGCGCGATTGTGGACTGCAGCATGCCTGCAACCAGCGCGCCGCTTGCCACGCCGAGCAAGGATCGCCGGCTCAGGCGGAGCGCGCGTTCCGGGAGCGAAGCGTCGTGACCGTGCATCTTGGATGATCTCCTGGCTGCTGCGTGCGGCTTGAATGCCTGTACTTCTACTATCTTAGGACGAACCAGCGTCCTGTTTGGTGTCGCACTGGGAGAAGAGTTGAGCTATGAGGCGTTGTATCCGATGAACACGACCATGATGCCAGATCAATCAGCTGCACGTGCGCTGCTGCGCCGAATCGGCATGGATGTCCCCGAAAAGCGCATCGCTCCGGTGTTTGGAGGAACAATCAATACCACGTTCCGCATCGACAATGGAGATGAGGGCCCGCTTATTTTGCGCATTGCCCCGAGTGACGCAGAGGTGGAAGCCGGTCCAAGCTGGATGACCTCGCATGGCTTGCAGCGGGAGCAGGTCACGATTGGGCTGCTATCGAACGTCGATCATCTGCTACCTCGTACAGTAGGCTTTGACGATTCGCGGCAGTATATCGACCGGGACTGGGTCCTGCAGACCTCAGTGCGTGGTCAACAGTGGCAGGAGGCGCGCAAGTCCCTTACTGCAGCGGAAGAGCAGGATCTCTGGCGAGAACTCGGTGGGGTGACGCGCCAGATCCATGCCGTTACGGGGGAGGAATTCGGCCCACCCCTGACTGGCTTGGGGTGTGCCACCTGGTCCGACCTGGTGCGCTGGGACGTGGCCGGTTTCTCAGTCGATGCCCACCGCTATGGCCTTGAGCAGGAGCCCTTTGAACAGTTGCAGGGGCTTGTCGATGATGCGGCACCAGTCCTGAACGAGATAACTGAACCGCGGCTGGTCCACAGCGATCTGAACGAACGGCATATCTTCATTGCGCCCGGTACGGACGGCCGCCCACACATCACGGGGCTCATCGACTTCGAGTTCGCCCGGTTCGCCGATCCGTATTCCGAGACCATCTTTATCGACGAGGCACTGTTACCCAGCAACGACGGGCGGAATGTCACCCTGTGCCAAGGCTACGAGTGTGACAAGCCAACGCATGACGATATGGTTCGACAACATATCTACATCCTGATCGCCATGGGCTGGACCGTCATGGACCTGGTGCGACGAGACCAGCCGAAGCAAGTGCCAGCACTCCTTGAGAGGATGCAGGTCATGACGCGTGAAGCTCGGGAGATGTAGGCCCGGCAGATGAGCTATGCCTTGTCGGTCGGGGGCTTGGGACGCTTGGGAGACGGGTTCTGCCCCTCCTGGAGGAGGGTCGGGCGCGGTGGCATGCCCTTCAGGTCAGGCCGTGGCTTCGGCGCGGGTACATCCCGGCCGGGTCCGCCACGGGGAGACTGGGGCGGCTCCGGGCTCGTACGTAGCGTCTTGTTGTCGTCATCCCCGGTCGTCATCTTGTTCATGAACGCGGTTACCATATCGATCGGGATCGGAAAGATGATGCTCGTGTTCTTCTCTGCGCCAATTTCCGTCAGCGTCTGCAGATACCGTAACTGAATCGTGACAGGGTTCCGGTTGATCACCTCCGCGGCTTCCGATAGCTGCGCGCTGGCCTGGAACTCGCCCTCGGCGTGGATGATCTTGGCGCGCTTGTCGCGCTCCGCTTCAGCCTGTCGTGCCATCGCCCGCTGCATGGTCTGCGGCAACTCGACATCTTTCACCTCGACAACACTGACCTTGATGCCCCATGGCTCGGTCTGGTCATCGATGATCTGCTGTAGCCGCTGGTTGATCGTCTCCCGCTGGCTGAGAAGATCGTCCAGCGATGATTGGCCGAGCACGGAGCGGAGCGTCGTCTGGGCGATCTGGGAGGTCGCACGGATGTAGTCCGCCACGTTGACGACCGCTGCGTTCGGATCGACGACACGGAAGTAGGCGACGGCATTCACACGGACAGTCACATTGTCCTCTGTGATGACCTCCTGCGCCGGAATGTCCATGGTTACGGTTCTAAGGTCGATCTTCTGCATCCGCTCGATGAAGGGGATAAGGAGGATCAATCCGGGACCACGGGCACCAACGAGGCGTCCGAGCCGGAAGACGACACCGCGTTCGTATTCCTGTACCACCTTGATGGAGGAAAAGAGCACGAGCGCGAGAAAGACGATGACGATGAGGCCGAGGCCCCCAAGTAATTCCATGCACTCCTCAAGACGTGTGTGCCGAGGCGACCTCGGAGCATGCTCGAACGAGCTCCTGAAGTAATGGTAACGGTTCCCGGTACGGCAATATCTGACACGCGATCATCGCACTGGAATGGTGCGCTCACGAGCTGCGGCCTCTGTCAGCTCGTCATCTTGGAAGTTTAGCGGGCGGACCGCGAGCTTTAACCCGTTGATGCCGGTGATCTCGACGTGGCTCCCCACTGGCACTGTTGTCCCCTCTGGTAAATCCAGCGCGGTGGCAGACCAATATTCTCCCTCGACGTGTATCATGCCCGTCGGTGCCAAGGGACTTCGCACCTCGGCGACTTGGCCGATCAATGCATTCTCCCCTGTGGCAGGTGCTCGGCGCATGGATTTCAGGACAAAAGCACCGATGAGTGTCGCGGAGATGAGGACCAGTGCTGCCGAGGTCCAGATGACTGGCCGGGACACCCCCTCGTAACCGGGAACAGACTCGTCGATCAGCATGTACGAACCGATGATGAATGATACCAACCCACCGATCAGCAGGAGTCCGAATGAGGTCACGAAGAGATCGATGAAGAAGAGGGCGAACGCGAGGGCGATTAGGAGCACGCTGCTCCAGTTCACTGGCAATGTGCCAAGCGCGTACAGGCCGAGAATGATACAGACGACGCCGATGATTCCGGGTACAAACCCGCCAGGATTGGGAGTTCGAGGAAGATCCCCAGCGCGCCGAATGAGAGCAGGAGATAGGCGATAGTTGGATCCGAGACGAGTTGCAGGAACTCTTCGAAGACGTTCATGGATTCGCTGGTCTGCGCGATATCAGCAGTATCGAGCGTCACTGTTTCACCATTGGCCAGCACTACCTGCATGCCGTCAACCTCTTGCAGGAGGATGTCAATGTTTGGTGCCGTCAAATCGGTTATGTCAAGCTCGAGAGCCTTGTCGGCTGTGATGTTCTCGGCATCCCGCACAGCGCTGATTGCCCGGTTCACGTTGCGGTCGCGCAGCCGGGCCAGGTTCTCGATCCGTGCGGCGGCATCGTTCATGGCCTTTCGTTCGGCGGTAGACTCGCCGGTTTCCTCGCCATCGCCGCCGAGCTGGATCGGTGAGGCCGAGCCGATATTGGTGCCAGGTGCCATGGCAGCGATATGCGCAGCGTATGTGATATAGACACCGGCCGACGCGGCGCGGGCATTCGACGGGCCGACCCAGGCGATCAAGGGGACGTCGCTCTGCAGGATGTCATCGACGATGTCGTCCATTGCAGTGCTAAGCCCGCCTGGAGTGTCGATGCGCAGCACGACCGCCTCGACATCGTCGCGCTGGACGCCTTCCATTGCGCGATCGACGTAACTCGCCATTGCTGGAGTGATCGTGCCGTCGATGCTGATGATACGAACGGTCGAGGCATTGTCCTTTGCCATCACTGGTTGGAGGAGCATCAGGAGCGTGCCGAGAACCAAACAGAGGAGGGGCCACAATGCGCCAGGAAGGGATGAGTAACGGGGGAGGCCATAGGGGCTCATGTAACAGCTCCTCTTCGTGCGTGTTCCACTCCAGTATAGAGAGATAACTTGTGGACCGGCCCTGCTTGCTGTTGGACGTTGGAAGTCTCACACAGAGCGCATAAGGGTATTGACACATAGTTGGAAGATGAATACAATGGAATCACGGTAAAGGCTCACAGCCGCCGTTGTTTGGTTCGGATCCGTTCGGATTGAATGATGGAGGTGATGGTCCATGATGCGTTCCCCTCTCTTTGGTGACCTAGTAAGTCTCCGGAATACCGTTGACCAGCTCTTCAGGGAAAGCCCGTTCAGTGACGCGTTCGATACCCTCTGGTCGCGCGCGGAAACCAGCGGCGGAACGGTCGCCCGTCCAATGCCGCTCGATGTCTACGCGGACGATGAGAACGTCTTCATCGTGGCGGCTGTGCCTGGGATGCGGCCGGACGACCTGCAGCTGACGGTCCAAAAGAACACCGTTACACTGTCCGGCACTGTCCGCAACGTGATGGATTCGGAGGAAGGCAAGAACGCGACGTGGTACATCCATGAGCTTGCCAGCGGATCGTATCAGCGCAGTGTGACACTGCCGTTCCCGGTGGATGCTGACCACGCCGAGGCCCATTTCGACCACGGTATTCTCCGGGTCGTCCTGCCGAAGGCCGAGGCTTCGAAGCCGAAGCAGATCTCTATCCAGACGGGCCAGAATCAGGCAATCGAGGCGGGCAGCACGCAGGAGAGCTAGTTCATCACTGTTATGCGGCACACCTGTCTACGGCGGTGCGATGAGCGAAGGGCACCGCGAGCGAGCGCCAGCTTGGGCCATGGGTGCCGATGACAGAATGGCCAACGACCCCGACGGGTTCTCCGTCGGGGTCGTTTTTGTGCTGCATAATGCTGACGGTGAACGTTGACCGACGGAAACCTCTGACCATGTATAGATCT
>JAUJLY010000160.1 GCA_030447145.1 Thermomicrobiales bacterium | reverse complement strand
TTTACTCACTTTCCCTCTATCCTGCAACCTCGTCTCATCGGGGACTGAGCCCCGAGCAACGAGCTGACTGGGGCATTGGTGACAATCTGCTCCGGCTCTCCATCGGCATCGAGGACGCCCGGGACATCATCGACGATATCGACCAGGCGTTGACGGCAGCTACCGAAGGAACCTCCACCGCCGAACCTCGTAGACAGGAGCTTTACGTCTCATGATCGACGCGTCTTCGCCCGTGCGGTGGCCAGCCCGCCACAGGGCGGCGCTTTCCGTTGTCGTGCATGTTCCCGGCGTCGGTCTGGAGGCGGACACCGCCCGGCATCCGGGTCTTGTCGGTGTCGACTACACCGCCACAGGGCTGCAACGCATCCTGGAGACACTGGCCGATGTGGATGTTTCCGCCACAGTGGCCTTCACGGCTGAGGCAACCAGCGGATCGCCTCAGCTGCTCCGCCGCGCTGTTGAGCTAGGTCACGAGGTGGCGGCAAGCGCTTGCTCGGCAACGGCGTCTATCCCGGATCTCGTTGAGACAATTTCGAGCATCACCGGCTCACCGGTCAACGGCCTGATCGAGCAGCTCCCCGGCCTTCCATCGGGTGATCAGGACGAGCGCTTCGGCGACGAGACCGGTAACGCCTGGCGGATAACTGGGGCCGGCGGAGATCTTCCAAACAGCGGAGGCGACCCAAACTCGACCATCATCCCCGTCTCTCCCTACCTGATCGACATGACCTGGCTCTCGCCATCGCGCCCGCTGCCACCCTCCTCAATGTCGGAGGCATGGTCGTTGGCCCTTGCCGCGCATAGGGCGGACAGCACCTTTATGCCGGTCTTGCTCCATCCCCATATTGTCGGCCGCCCTGGCCTTGCCAGCACGGTTACCCGCTTCCTCGATGAAGTCGTCGCCGCCGGAGATGTCTGGATCGCCCGGCTCGATCATGTCGCCCGTGCCTGGCACGCGCTCGCCCCGCGAAGCCAGGAGTAACACGGTGCATCCATCACTGCTGGTATCCGGTGGGCCGATCCTTACTATGGATCCTGCCAATCCCGAGGTTGAAGCTGTCGGGATGATCAACAGCCGGATCGTGGCCACTGGTGATCGTGGGAGCGTTCGAAAGGCACTGGGGAGCCGGATTGAGGAGATCGACCTCAACGGACGCATGGCTCTTCCCGGCTTCCATGACGCCCATGCGCACGTGATGGGGGTCGGCTATGCGCTCTCGCAAATCGACCTTTCCAGCAACGCTGTCTCCTCGATCGACGATATTCTTGTCGCCGTGAAGGAGCGAGTGAGATCGACTGATACGGCGAGATGGATTCTCGGGCAGGGGTATGACCAGGCGAACCTGGCCGAAAACCGGCATCCGACGCGTGAGGATCTCGACCAAGTTGCACCGAATCATCCGGTTGTGCTCTGGCGAAGCTGCCATCACATCATGGCGGTCAACTCGCGGGCCCTCGAGCTTGCCGGCATCAACGTCGAGACACCGGATCCTTCAGACGGCACGATCGACCGCGATTCCAGCGGCGTCCCAAGCGGCGTCTTGCGAGAGTCGGCGTGTAGCGCCATCAGTCAGGCCATCGGCTTGCCCGATGAAGATGAGATTGCCACGGCCCTTGATGCTGGCGGGCAAGCATTTCGACAATATGGGATCACGTCGGTTGCCGAGGCTGGAATTCACCGGGCAGAGGAGATGCGCGCATACCAGCGCCTGCACGGCCAGGGTCGTCTCGCGCTGCGCACCTGGCTGATGATGATGATCGACGAAACTCTCGACGAACTCGTCTCGCTCGGGATCTCAAGCGGGTTCGGCGACGCCTGGATGAGGATTGGCAATGCCAAGCTCTTCTCGGATGGCTCCATCGGGGGCCGTACGGCTCGCATGTCCAGGACGTACGAGGGTGAGATCGATAACTACGGCCTACTGATGATGTCTCCGGAGGAGATCAGCAAGCGCGTGCTACGTGCCCATAAGGCGGGCTTCCAGATAGGCATCCACGCCATCGGCGACGCGGCGATCAACCATGTACTGGACGCATATGAGGAAGCACAGCGCCAGCTGCCACGCCTCGAGCCGCGGTTTCGCATCGAGCACTGCTCCATCATCGACGAAACGATCATTGACCGAATCCAGCAGCTGGGTGTGATCCCTATCCCCGGAACCACATTCCTCTACGATATGCGTCCGGTCTATCTGCAAAACCTTGGCGAGCAGAGAGTCCGATATGCCTACGCTATGAAGAGCTTCAAGGAACGGGGCATTATTGCGGCGGCCAGCAGTGACGCGCCGGTTTCCTCGCAGAACCCGATGATCGGCATCCAGACCATGGTGACACGCAAGGACCGTCTCGGCGACGAGATCTTCCCTGAGGAACGCATCAGTGTGGAGGAAGCGGTCAGGGCCTATACATGGAATGGCGCCTACGCCTCATTTGGCGAAAACGAAAAAGGCTCACTCGCGCCTGGCATGCTCGCAGACATCGCCGTTATGGAGGCGGATCTTCGTCACGTCGACCCGGACCAGTTGAGGAACGTACGTTGTGACATGACGATCGCGGATGGCAGAGTCGTTTACGAACGGACAGCTTTATAGCCACTCTGTTCACCGATACAAGACAAGGAGCCTCCTCATGCCCCTCACGATAACGTGGTATGGTCACTCCGCCTTCGGCCTTGAGTCCGACGGTAACATGGTGCTCATCGACCCCTTCCTTTCCGGAAATCCGGTACACAAAACCGACCCGGCGACGGTGGACCCAAACACCATCATCCTCACGCACGCCCACAATGACCATGTCGGTGATACGGTCGACATCGCCAGGCGAACCGGTGCCACGGTGATCGCCACGGTCGAGCTCGCCAACTTCATTGCCGGCCAAGGCGTAAACAATGTCGTCGGTGGCAATCACGGCGGCACCGCGTCCTTCGACGGCGGAAGCACGAAATTCACGCCCGCCTGGCACACCTCCAGCTACAGCCAGGGAGACATGGTTGTCGCCCCCGGCGTGCCGTCAGGGCACATCGTCCGTTTCGGAGGAAAGACACTTTACTTCGCCGGCGATACTGCCCTCTTCCTCGACATGCAGCTGATCGGCGACGAGGGACCCGACGTGGCGGTGTTGCCGATTGGTGATCATTTCACGATGGGTCCGAAGGACGCGGCGCGGGCCGCCAGGATGCTCCGTGCCGGCACGGTCATCCCCTGTCACTACAACACCTTTCCGCCAATCGAGCAGGACCCCTTGGCATTCAAGGCCGAGGTCGAGAAGGAGACGTCATCGATGGTTCTTGTCCTTGCTCCTGGCGTAAGTGCGGAGCTCTAGCCATGGCCGACGGTGGTACCCGCGAGGAGATTGCGGCCGAGATGCGCCGGACCGCCTACCAGAAAAAGGCAGTCGCGCGCATGACGACCAACGAGGTACTTGATTTCGCCATCGAGTTTTTTAAGGAGCGCGGCTATCGCGCTGGTCGAACGGGCCGACCCAACCAGGCGTTTGTCATGGGCGGAAAGGAAGGGGCTCTTCCCCGGGTAACCGGCGAGATCAAGGTTCAATCAGATGTCGGCAAGGCCAGGGTCACCATGGTGACGATGGACGCCACGGGCGCGATGCTTGGTCAGGCGATGGAGGCGTTTCACAAGGCGCTGAGGTCCAAACGGACCACCTGACTCCTACTTTCCCCCACGGCTGCGTGCTGTCGCCATTCATTATCGCGCAGCGGCAGGACCGAAGATGATCAGCTCCCATCCTGCGCTGGCCCACGGTTCTGGGCGTCATCCCTTTTCGCGACAACCACTTCCCGCAATGCGGCCAGCTCCCGTCGCAGAGCGCGGACCTCGTCCTGTAATGCTGCCTCCTTCGTGCTCTCACCCTGCGCCGAGGCGTCAGAACCAATCAGGTAGCTGGCGATCGATGCGGTGATATACCCAAAGACGCTCAGTGCATAGAGACGCTGCAGCAGTGCGATCACGCGCGACTCCGTACTCACGACATAGAGCTCGCTGTTCATCGTCGTCACGAGCGCGGATGACCACCACAGGGCATCGCCGAAGGTCCGTACCGGCGAGTCAGCATAGTCCCGGTCGAAGTACCGGACGCCCACCGCACCGGCGACAACCACCACAAGCGTCAATCCTCCCACGAAGGCGAACTGGCGGCCGCGAGTGATTCTCCTTAGCACCCGTATGCCGCGGTTGATACCGCCGATTAGCCGAACGAGGCTCGCGCCTCGAATCACCCTTGCAATACGAAAAACGCGGAATACGCGCAAAGGCCTCAGGAACGGCAGTGCCAGCGAGAGCGCGCCAAGCCAGTTGGTCTTGAGGAACGGGATCTTCTCTGGAGCAATCACAAACCTCAAGAGAAAATCGACCAGGAATATTCCCCAGATCCACTGAAGCACATCACCCAGCCTGTCCTCGCCCAGGACCGTGAGTGGAACGGAGGCGAAGTCCATGAACAGCAGTACAAGGAACACGAGGCCGAGCCCAACCATGGCAGGCTCCAGTAGCGAACTGAGGTGATAGAGCAGCTCGAAGCGCTCACCCCGTTCGATCTCTCGCTCGTCATTCACTTCCTGCAGTCGTCTTTTTGAATCTTCGTCTGCCATTGATTCCTCTCGCGATGATTCGAGGGCGCGGCCATGTCACCGCAGGAGGTCGCAAGAATGGGGCACCGATAGGACGACGGGCAGCACGGTCGGCGTGAACGGATCGATAAGCCGCTACGCGACAAAATGTGGAGGGACGTGCCGGCACCGCTGTCCCCCACAGTGCGCAACCGATCATTCACGAGGGTAATGCCCTGCTTCTGGATCACCTGTTTCCGCTCGACATTAGTCCCTGACATACACGCTGGACAATATCCAGGCCATGCTGTCCAGTGGAATCATGGCGCCTGCGGATCGGGCGGGCATCACGGGATGGTGGCCCGAGGCAATTCGCGGCAGTGGGATGGGAGAACCGGGCTCGTCTCGAACGAGGGCTTGCACGCGAGGGGCTCGGCCGATCAAGAGCGGCTTGGAACTCATCACAGCCGAAAGACCACGATGCGCGGAAGATGCCGATGCAGGGTTCACAACTACGTTCTATCCAATGATTAGAGGACAAGCATGGAGACCATACCAGCATCTCACCGCGACATTATCAGCAAAAACCCGGTCGTCACCCTCGCGACGCAAGGGCCCAACGGTGAGCCTCAAGTCACGGCGCTCTGATTCCTGGCTGAGGATGATCTTAACCGAATGTCGATCAATACAACACGGCAGAAGGCAAAGAACCTGGAGCGAGACCCCTCGTGCTCGGCATTCTTCATGGACCCGGACAACCCTTATCGGACGGTGGAGATCCGCGGGCAGGTTGACATTGAGCCAGATGCAGACTACGCATTCGCGGACAAGGTGGGAGCCAGGTACGGAGCAAGCCTGAGGAAAATGGACAGCGAGGGCGAGACCCGGATGATCTTCACCCTGAAGTCCGACAAGGTGATCACCTAATGGATAGTCTCCCACCTGAGCCTGCAGTCTCTTGCGCAACTCCTCCAGCTTCGCAATTGCTCCCGCCCGACGCGAAACTCGGACCAGTCCATCTTGCGGTGTCCGACGCCGAACGAGCCAAAACATTCTGGACGAATTACGTCGGCCTCACGGAGCTGCTGGATGATGAAGACAATATTCATCTCGGCGCTGGCGACGACGAACTCATCGTGCTCCACCATGGCGCCTAGACCCCTGTTCCCCCTCGCCGGACGGGGCTCTACCATGTCGCCATCCACCTTCCGGCGCGGAGTGAACTTGCCCGCGTCGTTGCCCGTCTCGTCGCGTTGCGGTACCCCAATTCGCCAACCGACCACGCTGAAACCGAAACGACGTACTTTTCCGATCCGGATGGAAATGGCACTGAGCTCACGTTCGAGACCCCGGAACGGGGAGAATTTGCAATTGTGGACGGCCGACCGTTGGCCCGGATGGCGGACGGCAGGTTGCACCCGGGCACCGCGGCGCTCGATGTGCCATCACTACTCGGTGAGCTGTCGGCCGAGGATGACCTGAATCAGTCGATGCAAGCTGGTACACGGATCGGTCACGTTCACCTGCACATTCGCGATATGGACGAATCAATTCGCTACTACCAGGACGTCATAGGTTTTGGACCGCATCTCATTATGTCGTCGTTTCGCATGGCTGATTTCTCGCTGAGGACAAGTTCCATCCCGCACGCACTGGCCACTAACACCTGGCAAGGTGCAGTCGCTCCGCCACCACCCGAGTACGCCTCCGGACTTCGTCACTGGACGTTGATGCTCCCTGATCGAGATGCAGTAAACGAAATCGCATCCCGCATCCCGCATCACGGGCGCTCACTACGGCTTCACCAGGAACGATGGCGGAATCAGGATCGCCGACCCATCCGGGAACGTGCTGCATATCGCGTCAGAGAAGTAGACATCTCTTACGACAGCCGAACCGGGAGGATGCGGAACTGAAAGGTGTGAAGGTGCCACATTCACCGTCTGCCCGTTTGCTACAATTGTGCTGGATACACTCGTGTTTCGCCCCAGTAGCTCAGCGGATAGAGCACTCGCCTTCTAAGCGATAGGTCGCAGGTTCGATTCCTGCCTGGGGTACCACCTCTACAACCATTTGATGTCTGCTCGGTCTTAAGTCTCCTGAACAATTACATCGGAGCTCGTTGGGTAGGGACTCCTCCCGAGATAACGGACCAGTTGTGAACGTCGTCGGAGCGGTCCTTCAATGAAATGCCGAC
>JAUJLY010000159.1 GCA_030447145.1 Thermomicrobiales bacterium | reverse complement strand
GTCGTGTGACGTCGTGTGACGTCGTAACGTCCTGGCGTATTCCTAACCTGTTGGGCTCATTGGATCAGGACACAGGCGATATGCCGCCACTTCCATTTCCCGCTCGCCGCTTGTCCCAGCCGTCGTACGCCGGGGACCAGAGGCGGTCACCCCTATCACCGCTCAGACGGCCAGAGCATGTGCGCGTTGCCTACCTTCACTGACATCAAGAGCGCGTCAGTACGAGACCCACCAGTGCCGCCAGAGGAGACCCTGGCATTATGGAACCTGAGCGAGATCACCACCATAGCCCCGGCTTTCTGTGACACTCAAGGGGTTGGCAGACTGCGGGTTATTCCTCGCTCTCGGCGGCGTTGCCCTGATCGCGCCATTGCATGGTGTAGAGATTGTAGTACATGCCACTGGCTGCGATGAGCTCATCATGCGCGCCCATCTCGACGATCCGTCCCTCGTCCATGACGACGACCTTGTCAGCCTTGCGAATGGTCGAGAGCCGGTGCGCGATGACGAACGACGTCCGGCCGACGAGCACGCGCTTCAGCGCCTCCTGGATCAACTGCTCGGTCTGCGTGTCGATCGAGCTGGTGGCCTCGTCGAGGATGAGGATCTTCGGGTCCGCCAGCAGCGCCCTGGCGAAGGAGATCAGCTGCCGCTGCCCAATGGAGAGGCTGACTCCGCGCTCCTGCACCTCGGTGTCGTACCCGTCTGGCAACTTCTCGATGAAGTCGTGCACGCCGACATCCCGGGCGGCCTGCTCGATCTCCTGGCTGGTCGCATCCGAGCGGGCATAGGCAATGTTCTGCCGGATGGTGCTTCCGAAGAGGAAGGTGTCCTGCAGCACGATGCCGAGCTGGGATCGCAATGACTCCTGGGTGACGTCGCGGATGTCGTGGCCGTCGATGGTGATGCTGCCACTCCAGACATCGGAGAAGCGCATCAGCAGGTTGATCATCGAACTCTTGCCGGCGCCCGTCTCCCCGACGAAGGCGACGGTTTCTCCCGGCTGCACGTGCAGGTCGATGTCGTGCAGGATCTCGGTGTTGCCGTACCCGAAGGTCACATTATTGTAGTCAACCTTGCCCTCGATCTCGGGCAACTCGTATGCGTCCCGCTTGTCCTGGACCTCCGGCTCGACATCCAGCACCTCGAAGATGCGCTCGCCGGCAACCATCGCCGACTGCATGGTGCTGTATTGCTGGCTGAGCTCGCGGATCGGCGCGAAGAAGCGGTCGATAAAGGCAATGAAGAGCACCAGCTGCCCGAGCGAAAGCGCTTCGTTGAAGACCAGCCGGCCCCCGAAGTAGACGATCATCGCGGTCGAGGCCGACGACAGGAAACTCACGGTGGGAAAGAGCATCGAGGAGTACTTGGCAGCCTCGATGGACGCATCCAGATTGTCACCGTTGATCTTGCGAAACGCCTTCATGTTGGTCGGTTCGCGGGTGTAGGCCTGCACCACGCGCATGCCGGCGATGCTCTCGGCGAGGTTCGCGTTCACGATGGAGAGCGTGCGACGGGTCATCCGGTAGGCGGCCTTGGCGTACTTTTGCCAGTAGGCCATGACCAGCGTCATGATCGGAAGCACGAGAAAGCTGAGCAGCGCCAGCTTCCAGTTCGTGATCAGCATGATGACGATGATGCCTACCAGCACCAGGACATTGCTGATGATGCCGATCACCGTCTCGGAAAAGAGCTCCTGGATGACCGCGACATCGTTCTGGATGCGGGTCATCACCGTGCCGACGCCGCGCTTGTCGATGTATCCGATGCTCAGGTTCTGGAGGTGCCGGAACATCCGGTTCCGGATGTCAAAGACCACGCGTCCACCGAGCCACTGGGTGCTGTAGAACTGCCCCCAATTGGCGAAGAAACGGATGATGACGGTGACCACGAAGGCGATGCCGATCAGGTTGACCATCGACATCCGCTGTTCCTGCCGCACCTCATCGATCACCATACTGAAGTACTTGGGCAACAGCAGGTCGGCGACTGTGCCGAGGATGACCATTGCGGTAGTGAAGAGCAACCGTGATCGGTAGGGCGTGAGGAAGCCGAGCAGGCGGCTGGCGATTCGGCTGTCATACGCCTTGCCAAGGACTTCATCTTCTACCTGTACGCGTATCTGTCCCATGGTTAGCTCGCTCCCCCGGCACGGGTGCGCGGCGCAGAGCCTGCCGGCTCCCTCAGTTCCCGATCGCGCTTCTCATCGAGTGGGGGTGGCCCGCCTTCGTTGACCACCGCCCGGCTGGCGTCGTCCTGATCCTGCCGCTGCATGGTGTAGAGCTCGTAGTAGAAACCATCCAGATCGGTCAACAACTCGTCGTGGGTGCCACGCTGGGTGACCTCGCCGTTCTCGAAGACAAGGACCTGGTCGGCATCCCGTACCGTGGTCAGGCGCTGGGCAATGACGAACGAGGTGCGGCCATGCATCAAGGTCCTCAGGGCCTGCTGGATCTCATGCTCGGTCTCGCTATCCACGCTGGCGGTCGCATCATCAAGGATCAAAATCTTCGGATCCACTAGCAGGGCGCGGGCAACCGCGAGGCGCTGCTTCTGACCGCCGGAAAGGGTGACCCCACGCTCGCCAATGACGGTGTCGTAACCCTCGCTCATCCGCAGGATGAAATCGTGCGCCCTCGCGGCCCTTGCCGCAGCCACAACTTCCTCGAATGAGGCTCCCGGACGACCATAGGCGATGTTCTCACGCACCGTCATCGAGAAGAGGAAGCTCTCCTGCATCACGATGCCGATCTGCGACCGGAGCGACGAGAGGGTGATACTGCGAACATCCCGGCCATCGATGGTCACCTGTCCCCCGGCAACGTCGTAGAAGCGGGGGATCAGGCTCACGACCGAGCTCTTGCCCGACCCGGTCGGACCGACGAGTGCCGTGATCTGTCCTGGACGTGCCTGGAAGGAGACATGGTTCAGGGCGCCGGTGGTTCCCTTGGCATAGCCGAAGCTCACGTCGTGGAACTCCACCACGCCGCGCATGTCGGGCATCGGGGTAGCGTCCGGCGCATCCCTGATGGACCGCTTCGTATCGAGGATCTCGAAGATTCGATCACCGGAAGCAATCGCGCGGGCCATGCGGTTCACAACAAAGCCAAGCCAGCGGATGGGCTCCTGCAGCATCGAGGTGTAGCGCTCGAACTGGACGAGCGTACCAAAGGAGAGGCGCCCCGTCAGGACCATCCAACCGCCGACCCAGATCACGGCGGCAACGCTGAGGGCATTGAGGGCCAAGGTCATGGGGTAGCTCACGGACCATTGCCGCGTGGCCCGCAGGTTTCGCTCGAACAACTCGTCCAGCTCGGCCTCAAACCGGTCGGCCTCCTCCTTCTCCTGGGCGAAGGCGCGAACCACCCGTCCCCCGGCAACATTCTCCTGCAGGGCGGAGGTCATGACGCCGAACTGCTGCTGGATCTTCAGGAATACCGGCCGAATGGTGATCGAAAAGTGGATCGACCACCAGACGAGCAACGGGGTTGTCGACAGAGCAACCACACCGAGCCAGAAGTTGGTCATCAACACGATGACCGCGATGATGACGAGCATCCCGACCGCCTGCACGATCGCCCGCAAGGCAAACATGAGCATGCCGCGGATGTTGTTGATGTCATCGGTGGCGCGCGCCATCAATTGGCCGGACTGCGCCTGATCAAAAAAGCGGAAGGGGAGCTCCTGGAACGTCTCGTAGAGCTCGTTCCGCAGATCGTTCCCGACCCGCTCGGCAAGAACATTGGTGCCGTAGGTGCGGATGAACGTAAAAAGCGCCTGCAAGGTCGCAAGCCCGACGATCGCGAGGGCCGCCTTACCCAGATAACCCATGTCCCGGGCGATGACACCATGGTCGATTGCCCGCCCAAGCACGGCCGGGATCGATAGCTGGAGCCCGAGCGCGATAAAGAGGGACGCGTAGACGGTAATGAGCCAGGTCCTGTAGGGCTTCAGATAGCCAAGGATTCGTATGAGGGTTTTCACGGCGAGACAACCTCTGGGTCCGTGGAGATGGGTATCGATCCCGGTTCGCGGACGTACACGAACAGGCGGTCATCACTAGGCCGGTACCAAGCTGACCAGCAATGGTTCTGTGCCGCAGGGCCCAGGCCCGAAACGGCCGGATGCACCGGATTCTCCAGTGCATGAAGGGGGAAACGTGCAAAGGTTCGGCGCGCTAACGGCTCCCTGTGAGAGGCGGCGCACCTGGTACAAACTCTCCCGACGGACTAGTCTACCCCACCCCGGTGATCTGTAACCCCTCGCGCCTCTCCTGCCCCGTACCCCCCTTTGCACGTAGTCTGCCCGCGATGCCAGAACCGGTGTTCTAAAAAGGTGTCCGTGCGGGCTTGACAAGGGGTCACAGATATGAGAACATGTGTTCGTACACAGAAGTGCGGCCACCCCGGCAGGTCGCACCTCCGGTACCGGGAATCAGGATCAGGTAGACCCTTTTCCCCGACGAAAGCGCTTCTCGAAACCGATGGTTACGGCCGGAGCGTAACTGGGTACACATCTGTCTCGCCACCCGACTACGGGGTCCCGGTTATAGAACACCGGTGAAAGGATGTCGAACATGACTGCACTGTTGATCAATGGCCTTGTCGCCCTGATGCTCCTGCTCTTCGCTGCCATGGCCCTTGCGCCACTCCTCTTCTCGGGACGCAGTACGGCCCAGGTTGACCACAGCACCGGTGAGGATCGGGTGCTTCACGTTTCGCCCGTACCGATGATCGAGCGGCTCCGGCCCATTGGGGGCAAGCAGCCACTCCCCCTCGGCAAGGCCCCGTCCACGGGAGACTCGTCCCGCCGTGACGCCGCCTGACAGATCCGGCTCCGCCGATCACCAGTTCCCGCAGCCACCACCGGTCTCGTGCGATGATCCCTCCATCATCCATCGTCGGGAACCGGTGGTGGCATATTTGGAGCAACGTGTCGATTGGTCATGGATGCTGTTGGGATCAGCCAGAAACGGAGTTCACCCATGTGTGGACGCTATGTCATCGAGGACTTCCAGGAACTGAGTGAGACACTGCGCCAGGTCCCGTTCCAGATCGATTACGACCCGAACCCGACCTGGAACGCGGCCCCTTCCCAGCGGCTTCCCGTCATCGTCGAGGACAACGGCGCCTGGCATCTGCGGCCCATGCAGTGGGGGTTGATCCCGAGGTGGACCAAGCCGGGCGAGAAGCCGAAAGTCGCGCCGATCAATGCCCGCGCGGAAACACTCGCGGAGAAGCCGATGTTCCGATCACTCGTCAAGCGGCACCGCTGCCTGGTGCCAGCCAACGGCTTCTACGAGTGGCGACGGACCGGCGGCCCAAAGCAGCCCTATTACATCTTCCTCAAGGATCAGCCGGTCATGCTAATGGCCGGGCTCTATGACACGGCAAAGGATATCGCCGGAGAGCCGTTCCAGACCTACACGATCATCACTGGCGGGCCCAACGTGCTGATGCAGGACATCCACGACCGGATGCCGATGATCATCCATCCTGAGGATGCGGAGCTCTGGATGGACCACGATGTGGATGCCCTGGAACCACTTGAGCCCCTGCTGCAGCCGGTCGCCGGCGAGGAGATGGACCTCTACCCGATCAGCACGGCGGTGAACAGCGTGAAGAATAACAACCCGGATCTCATCGAGCCCATCGCGGAGCAGGACTTTCTACCTGAAACGTAATCCTCATTTCAGGTTAAAGACAGAGCCAGAGATTCAGGCACAGTGGCGGCGCACTCCAGATATCTCTGGAGGACTGGGCTGCTTGCATCCTGCGTAGATGATGCTGGCTGGAGGCACAACGATGTCGGAAGAGAACAAGGCAATTGTGCGCCGCCTGATAGATGAGGTGATGAACGCTGGACGGATGGAAGCCGTTGACGAGCTCTACTCGCCCAGGCTCGCACCTGCAGCGAAGCGCTGGATCGCACCCTTCCGGTTGTCCTTCCCTGACATGCGGATGGAGGTCGTCGAGTTCATTGCCGAGGACGACAAAGTTGTCGGCCGGTTCACCTGCTCCGGTACGCATTCGGGCGAATGGCTCGGGTATGCGCCCACCGGGCGCCGGTTCGAGGCCATCGATGAGGTGTATATCTTCCATTTCCAGCAGGGCAGGATTATCCGCGCCTGGGGGATTGAGGACACCCTTCGCCGCCTGGAGCAACTGGCCCTGCGCTGAGATACCGTTCGTCCCCATCCGCGTGCCGCGCACCCCAGCACCCCGTCGCTGGACCGCCGGGCGACTCTGCGAGTTCGACTCGTCGGCAGCAAACCAGGTTTTCGCGAGCAGTGCCGCTCGTGGTCTCCCGCTTCGGATCTATAGCCCAGCTTCAGCTGCAACCACTTCCTCGGGCAGGTCCTCGTCCCAGACACGCTGCAGCACCGGGATCGCCGCGGTGATCGGCAGCGACAGGATAATCCCGATCACCCCCAACAACTGCCCACCGATCAACACACCCACAAGAATGCTGAGCGACGACACTTGCAGGGTATTGCCGAAGACGCGCGGCACCATGACGTAGTTCTCGAACTGCTGGTAGATCAGGTAGGCAGCCAGCACAATTGCCGCCGTCTGCCACGACACGGTCAGCGCAAGGAGCACGGCGGGGATCGTCGCAACCGGCACACCGACAATCGGCACCGCATCGAAGACCGCCGCCAGCACCGCGAGCAACAAAGTCTCGGGTACGCCCAGCACCGTCAGCGTGATAAATGCGAAGGTGCCAAATGCGGCCGAATTGATTCCCTGTCCGACGAGATAGCCGCTGACCACATGGGTGATCTCCGGATAA
>JAUJLY010000158.1 GCA_030447145.1 Thermomicrobiales bacterium | reverse complement strand
ACATAGGCGCGGTCACTGATCGAGAGCGATTTGACCGCGTTTTGCTCGACCAGCAGAAGCGTCAGCCCATTCTTCTTGAGCACACCGATCTGTTCGAAGATAAGCTCGACAAACATCGGCGCGAGGCCGAGCGAGGGCTCGTCCATCAGGACCATCTTCGGATCGCTCATCAACCCACGGCCCATCGCGAGCATCTGTTGCTCGCCGCCGGACATCGTGCCCGCCTCCTGGCGCTTGCGCTCGGCGAGACGCGGAAAGAGATCAAAAATCCGCTCCATCAGCACAGGCACCCGGCTCTTGTCCTTCAGCGAATATGCTCCCATCTCGAGGTTCTCGACGACCGTCATCCGCTCAAAAACGATTCGCCCCTGAGGGACTACCGCCATGCCGTGCCGGATGATTTGCTCCGGGCGCATGCCGACAACGTTGATGCCGTTGAAAGTGATCGCACCGGAAGAGGGTGTCAGCTGCCCGATGACCGCCTTGAGCACGGTCGATTTGCCGGCGCCGTTCGGCCCGATGATGCTGACCGCTTCACTGGGATGCACGACCATCGAGACACCGTGAAGAATCCGCACCTTGCCATAGGCGGCGTCGATGTTTTCTATGCGTAGGATCGGATCCCCCTGGGACGCGGCGAGATCCTCGCCATGCTCCCAGACCGATTGCGTGCTAGTTGTGGCCGCTGTGGTTTGTGTCCGGTCAGCTTCCAAAGTAGGCCTCCATCACGCGGCGATCCTCGCGGACCTCGGCCGGTGTGCCGTGCGCGATCACCGAGCCGTAATCGAACACGAAGATGCTCTCGCACAGTTCCATCATGATTGCCATTTCGTGGTCGGTGAGTAGAATGGTTTTCCCCTCGATGATCCAGGCGTCGATCTGCTCCAGCAGCTTTTTCTCCATCACCGGGTTGACACCGGCAAAGGGCTCGTCCAGCAAGATCAGGTCGGATTCGATCATGCTCAGACGCAGGAACTCGACCAGCTTTTGCTGGCCGTAGGAGAGATTCGACGCATATTCGTTGCTCAGGCGGCTCAGCCCCAGGTTGGCGAGCAGTTCCCTGGCAAGTGCCTCCGCGCCACCAAAGTTCTCTTTGGTCACGACCGTCATGTTTTCCAATACGGTCATCGTGCCGAAGAGACGGGTGAGCTGGAATGTCCTGCCCATCCCCATCCGGTTGACGATGTGGGACGGCTTCCCGGCGATGTTCTTCCCTTTGTAGATGATCTGTCCGCTGTCCGGCTTCTCGAGTCCGGTGATCAGGTTGAACATGGTCGATTTGCCGGACCCGTTCGGCCCAATGACGCCGGTGATCTTGCCGCGCCCGACCTGGAGGCTGGCGTTGTCGACGGCCTGAATCCCGCCGAAGCGCTTGGACACGTTCTGGGCCTGCAGGATGATGTCGGTGGCGAGCGGGGCAACGCGGCTCATATTCGTCGGCTCCTCGGGAAGATGTTGCGTTGCTGCAGGAGCGCCATGAGCCCGCCGGGCATGAAGAGCACCACAAGAATGATGATGCCGCCGTAGACGATCTGGTAAAGGTTCGGGTCTTGTTCCCAGACCTTCTCGGAAACCAGCGTGAGCACGACCGCGCCGAGGATCGGGCCAATGATCGTGCCGCGCCCGCCGAAGATGCTGGTGGTGATGGCGCGGATCGACCATATGATCGCAAAGACCGTCACCGGGTCAATGTATCCAACATGACGGGCGTAGATAGCGCCGGCAATCCCCGGGAAGACCGCGCTGCCGGCGAACGTGGTGACTTTCACGTAGGTTGTCTTGATGCCCATTGCCTGCGCGGCAACCTCATCGTCTCGGATAGCCAGGAGTTTCAGTCCCCAGCGGGAGGTTCCCAGGACGTACGACCAGATACATGCGATCGTGGCAAGGACGAGCATGGCGTAGTAATTCTGGTTGTTGTGGAAGGTCATCTGGGCTTCTTCCCAGAATGACATGTTCTCTTCCGGTAGTTGCAGACGCAGGATTGGCAGGAAGACACCATTGCCGCCGAGGGTGACATCGTCCCAGGCAAGAGCGATCACGCGGCAGAGTTCGGTGAACGCCAACATCGCGATGGCGAAGTAGGGGCCGCGGAGCCGGAGGGTCGGCAAGCCAACCAGGAATCCGATAATCCCACAACCGATGCCCGCCACGATCATCACCGGGATCCAGTGCATCTTCTCGTAGTGGAGCAAAAGCGCCCCAATGTAGGAGCCGATGCCGAAGAAGCCGGCGTGGGCGAACGAGGTATAGCCGCCGAACCCGGACAGCCAGTTCCAGCTCGTGGACAACGTGATCACCAGGAGAACCGTCAATGTCAGCGTCACGGTATAGGCGTCTGCTGCTATTGGGAGCCGGAGCAGGAAAATGACTGAGATAATCAGGCCGACGAGGTAAGCCCAGCCGATGTATTTCTCCCATCCCGGCGGAGTATAGGCGTCCACATTCGTGTCATTGGGAGCCTGGTCTGTGACCGGAGGAGTCCTGGTCGCCATGCTACTCCTCCGCCTTTCCGAACAGGCCGGAAGGTCGAACCACGAGGACTAGCAGGAGAATGAGGTAGGCAACGCCTTCCGCAATCTGCGTATTGGTGAAAAATGCGGTCAGGGTTTCACTTACGCCGAGGATCAGCGCACCAAGGAAGGCGCCAGCGAAGGACCCAAGCCCTCCGAGCACGATGATGGCGAACCCCTTACCGATGAACATGCGGCCCATCTCCGGGCTCACCGTGAAGATCATCGCGATCAGGGAACCAGAGACCGCCGCCATTGCCGAACCGAGAGCGAAGGTCGCAAAGCGGACCTGGCGAACATCAATGCCACAGAGCTGTGCGACCTGCGGGTGTTGCGAGGTCGCGCGAATCGACTTGCCGAACGTGGACCGCTTAAGGAAGAGCCACATTCCACCGGTCACCAGGATCGCGATGAAAAACGCCACCAGGCGGGATCGGGAGAACGAGATTGTGAGGATGGTCCAGGATCCGGTTAGCGGTTCATAGATGACTGACCGGAAGTTCGATGTCCACAGGTTCAGTGCGACACCCATCATCAGTGTCGAGAGACCAAAGGTGAGTAACAGTGAATTGATGGCTGGTTGATTGACAACCCGCTCGACGAGCGCGAACTGGAGGATCCATCCCAGGACTGCCATGGCGATCGCGGCGACAGGAATCGAAACCAGAGGATTGACACCGGCACTCGTGGACAGGAAGAACGTGATATATGCGCCGAGCATCATGAGCTCGCCATGTCCCAAGTTGATGATCTTCATGACACCGAAGATCAGGTTGAGACCGGTTGCGAACAGAGTGTATACCCCGCCCAGGAGGATGCCGCTGATCACGACCTGCACGATATCCATGTTTGTCCCTAATTGGCGCCGGTTAAGCCGGTCTGTGCTGTCCGGCTGCGCAGCCGCGCTTACCTCACCGGGGCAGTCAAAAAACGCCTGCCCCGGTGCTGTGCCTGTTTAGCTGCGCTCGTCCCATGGCGGGGTGGGAAGGTTGAGTTCGCCGGTCTGCTGGTCCTCTGGCGCCACGATGATCTTCTGTCCGTCCTGCCACTGGACCGTCAGCGGGATATGCCCGATCTGCTTGCCCGTCTCGTCGACCCTGTATTCACCCGGCAGGATCGTGTTCATCGTGAGGCTGCTGAGCGCTTCTGCAAGAGCCTCCAGATCGAGCTCACCGACGTTCGTCACTGCGCGCTCAAGGATCTGGCAGCCAGCGTAACCGGTTGCCGAGTGGTAATCGGGATCCCGGTCCCACATCTGCTGATAGGCTGCCATGAAGTCTGCATTGCCTTCAGTCTCGATCTCCGGTTCCCACATCGAGGGGCCGAGGACGTAGTTGGCATCGGCACCAAGTGTCTCCACGAAGTCCGGCTGTGCCGCGCCCACCGAGAATGCATAAAGCCTTGGATTGAGGCCCAGCTCCTTCGCCTGGCGCACGATCAGCACGGAGTCCGGCAGATAGGAACCACCGATCAGCATATCGGGATCAAGATCGCGGATCTTGGTCAGCACCGAGGAGACGTCTGTCGCCTTCTGGGGGTAGGACTCTTCGAGTACGACCTCGATGCCCTGGTCCTGGAGGGTAGTCACGGCTCCCTGGCCGGTCGACATGGGAAAGACGGCGTCTTCATAGATTACAGCCGCGGTCTTGTAGTCTTGTGCCGGTGCGATCGTGGTGATGATGTCCTTGAAGTAGTCGCCTGCAACAGAGTACACGCCGAAGATGGCCCGGAATCCACTCTCCCAGATCGAGTTGGCGGAGGCACCGGCGACAAGGAGGGGATAGCCGTAGCGCTCAGTGATCTGGGCGACAGCCTGGGTGACACCGGAAGCGTAGGGGCCCATGACGAGGTCCACCTGATCCTCGGTGATGAGGCGTTCGTAGAGTCGGGCACCTGTGGTCGGGTCCGACTGGTCATCGTAGAGAACCATCTCCACGGGCCGACCGAGGAGGCCACCGGAGGCATTTTTCTGGGCTTCCCAGAGCAGGTATGCCTCCTGCTGGTAGAGGCCAGTACGGCCGTTGGTCCCCGTCGTGGAGACCGAGGCACCGATGCGGATTGGATCGCCTGTTGGAGCCGCGGCCACCGTTCCTGCCGGTGTCGCCTGGGCTCCTGCTTCCGCGGCGAGCAGGGCACTCATCGCCGGGACGCTCACACCAAGGATCGCGGCGCGGCGCATGAGTTCTCGTCGATTCACCTTTGATGCGGACATATGCTCTTCACTCCTTCTCGATCAATCCGGCACGGGGTTCCACGTTCACCGAAGGGAGCATGAGACTCGTACGTCGAATGGTGCGGGCTGCCGGCGCCACCATATGCGCGACTCCACTGAACTAGTGCCGGATATCTCCTTCCATAGAAGAGTGGCTCCAGATACTCTCCCTTGTCTTCTGACCGGGGTACAACAGTGCGGCCAATGACGCCGATGAGAGCTCTGCCAACTCATGCACGGTTCGCTGTGTACGAAGTGCCGCTAGGGTACCACGCCCGACACTGGGTGGCCACGGTGCTACACCCAATGTTGCGCTCCCGGTAATGACCTGTCAGAATGCAGCCATGTACAACCACAGTTGAAGACCGGTGTGGATCGCTCCGGCATGTGATGGACCTTACCATCGGTCGAGTTATCCACTCGCAAATCACCAATGCCGGTCGGTGAGATGAGTATCTCGCCTGACATCACGAGTACTACAGGAGGGTAACCAGAGCGATAGATCAAGAAGTTGTGCGTCATGAACCGATAACACCGTCTCGTGTATCGAGGAGTACGGTGTTCCCGAAAGGAATGAATCCATGAGCCAGGATCGAACACAGCAACTGATCAGGGAAGCGACCCGCATGCGCCTGTCGCGCCGAAGCATTCTCCATCGCGCATCCGTCCTTGGTCTCTCCTCATCTGCAGCCGTGGCAGCGCTTGGCGTGACGGGACGAACGACTTCGGCCAGACCGTCGCCGGCCATCCTCCAGGGCGGCAGTCTCAACATCCTCTCGAGCACGGCATTCGTGCCAGCCGCCCAGACATTCTTCGCCGAACAGGCGCAGACCTTCGGCGAGGAGAATGGAGTGGACGTTACCGTCGACTTCGTCAACTGGCCAGACCTCCAGCCACGCACTACGTCAGCCGTGCAGGCGGGCGCCGGGCCGGACATCGTCGAGTTGTGGGAGACCATTCCATACCTCTTTTCAGAAAGCCTGGTCGACGTTAACGACCTTGCCCAGTCATTGGGCGAAACTCAGGGCGGTTACTACGATTGGGTCACCGCCACCGCTTCGGTCGACGGCAAATTCTTTTCGATCCCGCACGGCACGTCGTCGATTGCCATTGCGTACAGAAAGAGCATGCTCGAACAGGCCGGCGTTGAGGATCCTGAGAACAACTTCCCGAAGACCTGGGAAGAATACTTTGCGGTTGGAAAGGCCCTGAAAGAGGAGGTGGGCAAGCCCATAGGTCAAGCACTGGGCCAAAGTCTTGGTGATCCTCCAGGCTTCTGCTACCCCTATATGTGGTCCTACGGCTCCAGGGAAGTCGAGGAGGACGGCACGACGGTTGCCTTCGACACTCCAGAGTTCCGTGAGGGAATGGAGCTCTTCATCCAGGGATGGAAGGACGGATTCGACGAGACTGGCCTCGGCTGGGACGACTCGACCAATAACAGCGCCTATCTCTCAGGTGAGATTTCCATGACGCTGAACGGATCGAGCATCTACCTCGCTGCGAGCGATCCGGAGGGCGAGAACGCGAATCCTGAGCTGGCCGAGGATACGTTCCACGCGCCATTGCCAGCGGGCCCTGAAGGGCAATTCGCTGTTCTTGGCAGCCGCTCGATGGGTATCATGAAGTATTCGCAGAATCAGGATGTGGCGAAGGCCTTCCTCGAGTGGTGGTTCCAGCCTGATCAGTATTCCGCGTGGCTGACAGAGTACCAAGGGTACATCATCCCGCCAGGTCCCGCTTTCATTGAGCTACCTGCCTTTACCGAGGATCCAAAGCTCGAGGAGTTCCTCAACATCGTCAACATCGGGCGCAACAAGGGGTATGCCGGACCAGCGAACCTGAAGGCGGCGACGGCAGCGGCGCAGTACATCGTCGTCAACACCTTCGCGAACGCCGTGCAGAGCGGCGATGGGGGTGCCGCCATTGAAGAGGGCGCTCGCATGCTCGAGCGCGTATACAGCCGGTAGTCTACGCGCTCCGGAAATTTCTCCGGAGGTGAAGAGGCGACCGGGCAAGAGCCGACTTGCCCGGTCGCCCTCTCACGGCGGGAAACGTCACCTGCCCACGATATGCATGAGGT
>JAUJLY010000157.1 GCA_030447145.1 Thermomicrobiales bacterium | reverse complement strand
TCGACGCCGCCTCGTGGCGGGCAGCCTTCCTGGTCAACGTACCGGTGGCCCTCCGGGTGGTGCTGAAGACAAGCCGGCTGACCGAGAGCCGCAACGCCGACAAACAACCCAACCACCACCTCGAAGGCGCGGCGGGCGACGAGCGAGAGTATGGCCGCCTCTCCAGCAGGCTGACACCCTGACGCTGTATCAAAAGTCAGAGCGAGCAACGGCCATGGATCTTTCCGTGGCCATTGTTGCGCCACCTTTCGCCTTCTTGCGGAGTCTGTAGGTTTTGACGTTCATTCGTACCAGTCAGCATGACGTACAGTATCGACAACGAGAGCATGACCACATGCGCTCGGCGGGCCCTTCCCGACGCGGTTCAGGCGAGACAATGAGTGACGAGGCGATGTCGTACAATCCGGCTGCAACCGCTTCACCCCCCGCCAGTGCGGAGCCTAACCCGACCGCTGGATCGGAACCTGGTGCCCCGATCACTCCAGATCTACCGGCACCTGCGGGTCGGGGCGGCGGGATCGCCTTGACATTGCTGGCAGTCGTCAGCACCGCGTGCTGGTTTCTTCTCTACCGCTGGTACGGACTCTTCGAGCACCGGGACCATACACATTTCTCATTTGAGAAGATTCCGGGTGGGTTAGATTCGCCCATCATGCGCCAGACCGCCGTGGTCTTCCTGATCCTGGCCGCCTCCTACGTCGCCGCAATGAGGATCCTCCGATCCGCTGAAACGATCGTCCCGTCCATGAAACTCGGAGCCCTGGTCCTGATTGCTGGGCCCGCCATTGCGAACATCGTCCTCTATCCCGTTGGTGCGCTCGATGTATTCAACTACATGATCGAGCTGAAACTCGCTTTTCACTATGACCAGAATCCCTACCTCGTCACCTTCGAAGCCTACCGGGCCGACTCATTTGCAATGTCTGCATTCCTCGTCAACATCACGCTCTTCTACGGGCCGGCCTGGCTGCTCGTCTCGTGGATCCCAACAGCCATCGTCGGGTTCTACGACGTCGTCGAGACACTCCTGGCTCTCAAGATCTTCAACGTTCTCCTGCTCATGCTCACCGCGCTTCTGATCGCGTGGTTTCAGGGGGACCGCCGCTGGCGTTGGGTTACGGCTGCCGTCTTCTTGGCCAACCCGCTCGTTCTCTTTGAGGGTGTCGCCAACGCTCACAACGATGTGCTCATGACGACCTTCCTCCTTGGAGCAATGTTCGCGCTGCAGCGGCGATCACCCCTTGCTGGACCACTGCTGGCGCTTTCTGCACTCGTCAAGCTCTACCCCGTGGTGCTGGCACCACTCTTTGTCGTTGTGGTTCTCAGGGAACGCTGGGGGTGGAAGTGGGCTGGCTCTGCGGTGCTTCTGACTGCGATCACGGTCGTCATTGTCTGTGCCCCCTATTGGGAGGACGGCAAGCTGGTCGATGGCCTGCGGGGCGGCCTTGAGCAATCACAGGTAATGGACCATGTCTCACCCTTCTCGCTTGCCCAGCAATACGCGCAGCAACGTGAGGCAGAAGGGGCAGCAAACCCGGAGTTCATCCGCAGCCGACCGAGCGCAGAGGTCGTGCCGGAAGCAACGAAGAGCACCTTGCGCAATGGGTCTACTGCCATCTTTGCTGTGGGGGCGCTGCTGATCGCAGCATCTGTCTGGAGGGGAAGATCAGCGGAACTCGCCGCAGCAGAAACGTTGCTCCTGCTGCTGCTACTCCTGACGAATCTTTATGGGTGGTACCTCATTCCCGTGTTCGCGCTCCTGGCCCTGCGGCTAGATCGCCTCAGCGCAGCATACATTTCAGTCGCGACGGCGCTGGGCCTCCTCTACTATCCGATGTTTATCTATGGCCACTACAATACCGACTGGAGCCGGTTCCAGGTCCACCTCTTCCTGGCGCCCTTTCTCACCCTGCCGATCCTGATCTATCTGGTGACCCGCGTGCTCCAACCGCTCATTGCCATGCGGGCTTCGAAGCCCACCAGCGATTAATCGGTCCTCCACCCTCATCCCAAAACGTCCCTACCGGAGCGGAAGCCAGCGCTTAACCATTCGACGGGCACCGTCGCCGCTCAGCTCGTTGCCTGGACTGGGGCCCGCTTGGAACGTGCAGTGATGCGAAGGCCGTTAGCTCCTCCTCGCGATTGCCTCGGCGCGTACGCTGCTTTGGCTCCTCGCCAGCGTTCGACGACTGGCTGCCCGCTGGCGAACTGAGACTCCCTCAAAAACGTCATCGCATGTAACTTGCGCGGGCGAGTCCAGACAGCTTCCTCTACAGGACGCGAGTCAACATCGTGAGTGGAGCGCCGCGCAAGGAGAACTCAACACCGGGGAGGTGGATGTGCATACCATCAATGTGACCATTGCGTGCCTGGCGGGCCTCGCATTGCTGATGACCCTGTTCGCGCACGGGCTTCGGCTTCACTGGATCAACGAACCCCTGCTCGCGCTTGCGCTGGGAGTACTGATCGGGCCGAAAGGGTTGGGATGGCGTGACCTCGCCAAATACGGGGAGGAGCGCGAGATTCTCGAAACGGTGGCCCGGTTCACCCTGGTGATCGTGCTCGTGACCGTTGGCCTCGAACTGCGCGGTTTCATTTCAGCCCAGTGGCGCCCCCTCAGTGTCCTTGTCCTCGGCGGGGCGATCTTCATGTGGGGTGTCAGCACCTCACTCGTCTGGTGGATCATGGGACTTGAACTGCTCCCGTCCCTGCTCATCGGCGCCGTGCTGGCACCGACCGATCCAATCCTCTCCGCGACCGTTTCGACGGGCAGAGTCGCCCGGGAATCGCTCCCGGAGCGGACGCGCCACCTGCTGTCCGCCGAATCATCGGCACGTCATGGCTTGGGCCTCGTCTTTGTCCTCCTCCCCGCCCTCCTGATCATGGAGCCCGACAGCGAAGCGTGGCGACATTGGTTGACCAATGTGCTGCTCTGGAAAGGGGGGATCGCCGTAATAGTCGGTGGGATCGCTGGCTACGCCGTTGGGCGACTACAGGCGTGGAGTGCGGACCGCGACGATGCCGAAACGGTGACCGGCCCACTGTCTGCGCTCTTCCTTGCGCTCGCGCTTGGCCTTGCCTCAACGGTGGAGTTGATGGAGAGCGACGGCGCCCTTGCCGTACTTGTCGCTGGTGTTGTGTACGCCCGGGTCCGTTCGAGAGGTGGGCCAGAGAACAAGCTCGACGAGGAGCACCGCGATTACCAGCATGTGATCAAGCAAGTGCTCCAGGTCCCGATCTTCGCGTTGTTCGGAGCGGCGCTACCGTGGGCGCAATGGGAAGAGCTGGGCTGGAAGGGGCCCGCCCTCGTGGTGGCAGTCCTGCTCCTGCGGCGCATCCCGGCCATTCTCCTTCTCAAGCCAGTGGTTGGTCAGATCCGGGGATGGAACGAGGCACTCTTCGTCGGTTGGTTCGGCCCGGTCGGTGTAGGTGCACTCTTTTTCGCAGCCGTGGCCACGAAAGAGACACATGACGAGCAGATCTGGACCATCGCGACGCTGATTATTGCCGCGACAATCGTTGCTCACGACCTGACGTCAACGCCCCTGAGTCAGTGGCTGGGTCGCCGGACATCGCGGGAATGAGCCATCCGGGACAGAACCAGCCGCGCCATCCCGGACCCTTCCCAAGTCAGGAACCTTGAGGGCCACACCGCGCCAAGGCGAGAAGGGGACACCGTTGACAGCCTTGTGCCCTCCATTTATGGCGGTGCGCGCAACCCCGTTTTCCCTATCACTATGGGCAAAACGTACAGTACACTGTGACCATATCGTCGGTCCCAGACGCACCGCAATTCACTATTGCACCACCCAGGCAGGAGACGCCCTTCGACTCCGTTCGTCCCATCTCAACCTTCCCGGAGCTTCAGCGGCTCCCCACCCAGATTCCTGGCCTGGACACCATCCTCGGGGGCGGCCTGATGGTCGGGGATGCATATCTGTTAGCTGGTGAACCTGGCACTGGCAAGACAACGCTGGGCAACCAGGTAGCCTTCGCCCATGCCGCTGCCGGGGGCGCGGTGGTCTTCGCCACGCTCCTGACCGAATCGCACGATCGGATGCTGGCACACCTGCATGATTTCGATTTCGCTGACCGCTCGCTCGTCGGAGAGCGGGTGCACTACATCAGCCTGCTCGGCTCCCTGCAGGAGGGCGGCTTCGAGGAGCTGGTGCGACTGCTCGTCGAAACCCTGCGCACTCACCGGGCGACCCTCCTTGTCATTGATGGCGCCGGAGCCGCCCGCATGCTCGCCGACTCCGATTTCGACTACGCGCGGTTCATGCACGGGTTGCAGGCGCGAACTGCCCTCCTTAACTGCACCATGATGCTGCTTGCCGGTGAGCGCGAGGCAGATGTCGCCGCAACACACGTGGGCGGCTTGATTCAGCTCTTCAACAGACCTACCAATGCGCGTGACACTCGCTGGGTGCGAGTAGCGAAGCTTCGCGGCTCCAACTACCTCAATGGGCAGCACCGGTTTGCGATCGGCAGCAACGGAATCACCGTATTTCCCCGTCTTGAATCAGCGTCAGCGGAGGCGGAGGCAGCATGGTTCCAGCCTCATGAGCGCCTGCCCTTCGGTGTCCTTGGCCTCGACGCAATGGTGGCGGGCGGCCTCCAAGAGGGCAGTGCCACCTTGGCCATAGGGACTGCAGGCGCCGGCAAGACGTTACTCAGCCTGCACTTCCTGGCAGAGGGTGCGCGCCGCGGTGAGCAGGGTCTCATAGCGAGCTTCAACGAAACCCCACGCGCCCTTGCCTCTGGCGCGGGAATGGGGCTCGGCCCTCATTTTGACTCTGGCCTGGTCCAGTCCATGTGGCGTCCACCCCTGGAATTGGCACCGGGTGAGTGGGCATGGCAGCTCCTCGCCGCAATTGACGAGCACCAGCCTCGCCGCCTCGTTATCGACGCCTTCAGCGACCTCATGCCGCTCTTCGCCATCCCGGAACGCACGGCCCTTTTCCCGCCCGCACTCGTCAACAGGCTACGCGCGCGCAAGGTGACGACCATTTTCGTGTTGGAGATTGACGCTTTTGCCAGCCCATCGTTGTCCGTCCCGGTACAGAATCTTTCCGCCACCATGGACAACGGGATCCTCATGCGGACCACTGAGCTGCGATCCCCGCTACACCGGATGATTTCTGTGCTTAAGCAGCGTCAAACCGCCTTCGATCCAACCATCCGGGAGTTCACGATTGGTCCGCACGGCATTTCCGTGGGTGAACCCTTTGACGCGAGTGCGTTGATGACCGGGACTGCCGCCCCCTCCCCTGGAAGGTGAGAAGGCATGGCTCGTGCGTAACGGGGAGAATGAAAAGGATCCTCGCCGTCGACGACGAACCCGAGATTCTGGAACTGCTGGTTGAGATCCTTCGTATCGAAGGGTATGCAATATCCTCTGCCAGCGATGGCAGGGCAGCACTGGAGCTGCTGGAGGGAACGGGCGCAGACCTGGTGATCACCGACACGATGATGCCTCGGGTCGACGGTGTGGCCCTGATCCGGTCGATGCGCGATAGCCCCGGGCTGTGCGATATCCCGGTCATCATCATGAGCGCGGCTGGCCGCCCCAGGCTCGATGGCCTTGATATCTGCGCCTTCCTGCACAAGCCATTCGATCTCATCGCCCTCCTCGACGCGGTCGCCGAGGCCATCGACTGTGGACCTTCGCAGAAGCCCAGTGCCTGAGAATCTCCCCTCTCTCCTGCATCTCGTTAGCCTGTGATCCCCCGCTAAGTGCCTGCCCGGTGAACTTCGGAGACCGCGCCGGTCAGACTTGATCCCTCGGACACCCATCGCCTGCTCCCCCCTTGGCTGAGCGGCTGCAGGGAGAACCAGATCGGCCCTTTCGGTCCCTCGCTGCCATCCAGTGAGGTCCACGGGTACTCCTGGCTACATCAGGAAAAAATCTCCCCTGTCAACAATCGAACACTTGCTTGTGCTCGTGCACCCTTGTTAAGTAGCGCAGAACGATTGCAACGCACTGAGCCGAAGGCAGGATCGATCGTGGACATAGATTCCTGGAGTGATGTTGATCTGGTGCGATCTGCGCGAGCGGATGACTCCTTCAGCTTCGGCGTCCTGCTTGAACGATATCGCCCTCCCCTTCATGCGTTGGCGCTTCACATGCTTGGCCATGAACCCCAGGCGCAGGATGCAGTGCATGACACCTTCCTTATCGCACTCCATCGATTGCATATCTTGCAAGAGCCAGGGGCGGTCGGGGCGTGGCTACGCGCGGTAACCCGTAATGTCTGTCTGGAAACATTGAGGAAAACGCCGGTGGTCATGCCGCTGGACGATCTCTCTATCGGCCGGACCCTGCGATCCCCTGAACCATCACTTGAAGAGCGCATCGATCATCTCGCGCTCAAGGACTGGGTATGGACGGCTCTCTCCGAGCTGCCTGAGAACTTGCGAGTCACCGCCATGCTGCGGTACTTCGGGACTTGCGCCTCGTACGAAGAGATCGCCGCTGTTCTTGGCGTGCCGACCGGTACCGTAAAGAGCCGTCTCAATCAGGCCAAGGTCAAGCTGGCGGAAGCGCTCCTGGCCACGGCGAACCTCGATCACTCGCGCGCGCCAGCTCAATGAATCGGCGACCGGCTATTTTCTTGCTGCAACGGACCAGATGAATCGGGGCCAGGGATATGACATCTTCGCCAACGCCTTCTTAGATCATCCGGAGGTGATGCTTCCTGACGGCAGCAAGCTGCGTGGACGCCACTACCTCATTGAGAGCCTGGAGGAAGACATGGACGCCGGGATCAAGATGCATCTCTCCCACGTCTACATGGTGCTGGCCTTCGTGTGCAACGGCCTGACCGGGCCCATCGAGAACGAGCGGC
>JAUJLY010000156.1 GCA_030447145.1 Thermomicrobiales bacterium | reverse complement strand
CACAGCACCAGGTAGACGGCCCCGCCGCCGATGAGGAACGTCCGCGCCAGGGGCCACGCCTGTTACCTTCCGGGATATCATCTCCTGTATTACCGTGACGGGCAGCGACATGCTGCCAGGGGGAGAATGCAGGGGACCATGGAGTGGCTACGCGATTTGATCGCATTTATTCAGGAGAGGCCGGATCGCTTCCAGGAGCTCGTGCTGGCACACCTGCGTCTGGCATCGACGGCAATTCTCATCGCCTCGCTGATCTACATTCCCCTCGGCATCCTCTTCTCACACATGGGACGAACCGGCGCGAATGCCGTTGGTGTCCTGTCGTCAATTCGCGTGATTCCGTCACTTGCGCTGGTCTTCCTCTTCTACCCCTGGCTCGGGTTCGGCACGTTACCGGCGCTGGTGGCGCTCGTAGTCCTCGCGGCTCCGGCATTGACCGTCAATACGCACGCGGGGTTGACCAACGTTGACGCCTTCACGCTGGAGGCGGCGCGGGGCGTTGGCATGAACAGTGCACAGGTTTTTTGGCAGGTACAATTGCCTCTCGCCCTTCCGGTCATTGTGGCCGGCCTGCGACTCGCAGCCGTGGAACTTCTTGCCAGCGCGACGTTGGCATCGTTTGTCGGTGCAAAGACGCTGGGGCAATACATCCTGACCGGTATCTCGTTGCTGGATACCACCTATCTATTGGCTGGGGGAATCCCCATCGTGATACTCGTGTTGATCGCTGACCTGCTGTTCGGCGGCATAGAGCGCCTCGTGACACCACCAGCTCGCTGATTCGGAAACGAAACCAGAAAGGGACGATTTCACAATGATCACCCGTCGTTCGCTCGTTAAAACAGCCGCTGCCGCGCCGATTGTCGGCGCGGGTTTCTTTGTATCTTTCCAGCCTGCGGCATTCGCCCAGGATGGAGAGCCGGTCGTTGTCGGTTCGAAAGATTTCACCGAGCAGCTCATCCTCGGACACATGTATCTCCAGCTCCTCCAGGATGCAGGCATTCCATCTGAAGAAAGTCTCAATCTCGGCGGCACGCAGATCGCCCATGAGGCCCTGGTCAACGGCGAGATTTCGCTCTATCCGGAATACACGGGAACGGCACTCTCTGAAGTGCTCCAGATTCCGCTGGAGGAGGTTCAGGCCTCTGCGGAAAGTTCCATGGCTTCTCCCATGGCTGGTGCAGAATCGGCAACGCCGGCAGCGAGCAGCAATCTCTCGCAAGCTGTTTACGAGCTGGTGAAAACCGAGTACCAGGACCAGTTCGGGTTAACCTGGCTTGAACGCTCGCCGGCGAACAACACGCAGGCCCTGGCCGTGAAGCGCGCCTTCGCCGAAGAGACCGGCATCACGACGATCTCCCAGCTCGCCGAGAACGCAGGCGAGTACACCATCTCCGCACCCGCCGATTTCCCGGAGCGAGAGGATGGGCTTTTGGGGCTGGTCCGTGTCTACGGTGAGAATTTCAACGAGATGGAGGTTTTGCCGGTCACGCCGGGTCTGAAGTACCAGGCATTGCTGGATGACGAGGCCGAAGTGGTTCTCGCCTTTGGCACCGACGGCCAGATCAGTGGGTATGATCTCGTGGTACTCGAGGACGATTTGGGACTCTGGCCGCCGTATAATGTCGCCCCGGTGGTCCGCACAGAGGTGCTGGACGCCTATCCGGAGATCGACGAGCGGTTCAACGCCGTGACCACGACGTTGACCGACGACGTGCTCTCCTCCCTCAACTGGATGGTCGACGGCGACGAGAAGATGGATCCGGCTGAGGTCGCGGAGCAGTACCTCAAGGAAAACGGATTCATCGAAGAATAGCGTCATAACGTGCGAACACTTAATATGCTGACGGCGCGGGACATTTCCTGCGCCGTCGTCACGTGTTCATCTCCGGAGCCTCGCTACCGTTTTGGCTACGAACCAGCGTTCCGGCACGTCCGGAAGTTCCATCTCTATCCATGCCCTCACCAAGCGCTACCCCGGCTCGTCTGCAGCGGCCGTCAACGCGGTGAACCTCGACATTGCCCCCGGCGAGCTTATCGTGCTTCTGGGACCATCCGGCTGCGGCAAGACGACCCTGCTCAAGATGATCAACCGCATCTATGAGCCAACCTCCGGGTCCATCGTCATCGATGGCGTTGAGGTCCAGAGCCTGAAAGCGTCCGAGCTTCGACGACACATAGGCTACGTCATCCAGCAGACCGGTCTCTTCCCCCATATGCGGGTCGCCGAGAACGTCGCAGTCGTGCCGAAGCTCCTGAAATGGGACCGCGACCGAACCAGGGAGCGTGTGAGCCAGCTGCTGGAGGTCACCGGTCTTCCGCCGGAGATCTACGCAAACCGCTATCCGTCGCAACTCTCAGGCGGGGAACAACAGCGGGTTGGCCTCGCGCGAGCGCTTGCCGCCGAACCGCCCACGATGCTGATGGACGAGCCATTCGGCGCGCTCGACGCCATCACCCGGACACGGCTTCAGGACGAGCTGAAACGTATTCACAAGCAGTTCTCGCAGACCATCCTCTTTGTCACGCATGATATTGAGGAAGCGGTTCGCCTTGCCGATCGGATCGTCGTCATGCGGGAGGGCCGCATCGTTCAGGTAGGCAGCCCACTGGAGATCGTCAGGGGGCCGGCAGACCAGTTCGTATCCGATCTCGTCGGGTCTCAAGACGTGCTGCGTCGACTCAGCCTGATGCCTGCCCGCACTGCGATGGAGCCGCTCCACGGCACCCCACCAGACCTGGCCCAGTCGATTTCCGGGGAAGTCTTCCTCCGGGAAGCGCTGAGCATGCTCATGGAATCCGGCGATCCCTTCATCGCGGTCACCGGCAGCGACGGCACAGCGATCGGGACCTTGAGCATGACATCCATCCAGCGGGCCGCCGCCCCTCCTGACACGCCAGACCGGTAACCATATGGATCTTGTGTATTTCTTCGACAACCTGGACGAAATCCTTGCGCTCTCGCTGGAGCATCTGCGCATATCGCTGACAGCGCTCATGATCGCACTTCCCGTGGCATTGGTCGTCTCCGTCATCGGTGTCTGGTTTCGACCGGCTCGACAGCCCCTGCTATGGACGGTGGGGGCGCTTTACACCATCCCAAGCCTGGCGATGCTGGCGTTCCTCATTCCCTCACAGGGTCTTGGTCTTCGCCCAACACTGATCCTGCTTGTCATGTATGCCCAGATCTTTCTCGTGCGAAACATCGTCACTGGTCTGACGGGCGTCGATCCCGCCGTGCTCGAGGCAGCCCGCGGTGTGGGAATGACCCCGTTTCAGGTGCTCGGCCGCGTATGGCTCCCAATTGCGCTACCGGTCATTCTCGCCGGTGTACGCATCGCGCTAGTCACCATCATCGGTTTGGCGATTCTCGGTGGTTGGGTCACGGCAGGCGGATTGGGAGAACTCCTCTTCTCGGGGATCAACACGAACCATCCAGCGAAGGTATTGGCTGGCCTGATCGCGATCGTCTCCCTCGCCTTGCTGACCGACCTCACGATACGCCTGATCGAATCCTTAACGTCAGTCGCCCGTGCCCGCCGGGCCGGAAACCGCCGGTGACACTCTGGGGCAGGGGTGCGAAAAGGGGGCAGGAATGACTTCCCGCCCCCTTTTCTCCAGTTTTGGCTTTTCCTAACTTCGGTTCATAATCAGGTTCTTCAACCAGACCAGGATCGCCGCCACGATGGCAGCAACGATAATCGAGGTGATAAGCCCGGCATCGCCTCCGACCAAGCCATCGGTCACCAGGCCGGCGACAAATGCGCCGACGAGACCCAGCACCAGGTCGCCCCAGATGCTGCGATCGGTCCGGGTGATCACCCCGGCCAACCAGCCTGCCGCGATACCTACCACAATCCACATGAGAAAATTCATCTGTACTTCCCTCCCCGCATCGAGCGGCTTTGTCGGACTGCCACTCGCTCGGTGCAGCCACTACGGTGTCCACCAGCATGGACCAAACCACGCCGCCTTATGCAGGGACCATGCCACAGTAACCTGATCGTGCCTCAGGAGTTTTTCTGGTCGGTGTCCGGGAGTTGCCACGCATAGAACCGTCGCAGCGCTTCCGTCCGCCCCTCCTCCGTATCCTCGAGGTCGACCGCTCGTGCTGACACATCTGATTCGTCGTCAGTGCCCATCGCATCGGAAGACAGCGAACCCTCGTCGGTCTCGGGGTCGATCACATCAGGCGCGGGCGAAGCATCGTCCAATCGCACGTCTTCCAGAGGGCCGTCTTCGTTCGAACTGATATGAATCGTATCGACCGCCTGGGATTCGTCACCCGGACCTTGCTGGTAATCGGGTATTACTGCAGTAAGATGGTCCTCTGGCGCCTCTATGTCCAGTGGATCGCCGTACTCAGCGAGCTCTTCAGCTTCCTCTGGAAGCTCATCCCCGTTGAAATGGGTGACCCCGGTGTCACTGTCCTCCAGATTCTCCGCTGAAGCGTCCTCATCGATCGCTTGGACCGTTACGACATCATCCGGATGGTGGAGCAGGAACTTCGCATAGCGGGATTCCAGTTCCTCGTCCTCGAAGATGCCGTCATTCGAGTCGGCCGCAAACCCGTCGTGGTCCTCACCAACCCCTGGCTCTTTGTAGATATCGTCGTCGGGTTCCTGGGCACCGGAAATTCTGGTCGCCTCATGGCCGGCAATGGCCATGGCAGGTGCCGGTTCGACCCTCTCCATCCCTCTGGCGGGAAACACTGCGGGCTCCTCCCTCCGCTCGGGAAGAATGCCATGTGTGCCATATCGGCCCACATAGAACCATGTCCAAACCGCAACCGCGAGCAGGATCAGGGCGAAGCAAACCAACGCAATTAACGCACCCGTCTCGTCTCCGGGATTGATCAGGATAAGAGCCACGGTGACGAGAATGAGAGATGCGCCGGCGGTGACGATAACCGCACTGAGGGCGGCGGCAAAGCGTCGCCATGAGATCCGCGCCAGTATGGCATCGGCACCCATGACGGAGCTATCGCCTGGATCCTGGTAGCGAGCGCCAGGGCCGAACGTCCGCAGTGCCCAGCCGAGCAACATCAAGGTTGCCCCATATCCTGTGCCAAAGACGACGTAATCCACCCTGACTCCCTGCGACGCTCGGCAATACCATTCGCACGTTCTCCGCCGCCTGCGCGGATGGGAGAACGACGTTCATCAACCCTCTGATGTCTCCAGCGGCTAGTCTACAGCGGAAGAGATTGCCAAGGTATGTGCGCGTACGTTGCTGCGAAGTCCGCCGCAACGGTAGGAGTGGCCACTCCGCCGTGCCACTGCAAGCCCGCCAACAATGCAATGGCGAGCCATCTCGTCACACGGGAAGGACACGTACCGTGTAATCTGCCTACCTTCTCAACCGCTCCAGAAGCATGGCGTACCCCTCGCGCCCACGATAATAATCGGCAACGCTGTACCACTCGTTGGGCGCATGCGCCTTGCTATCGGGTGCAGCCCAGGCCATTGTGATCGTCTCGACACCAAGCTCGTCCTGGAAGATGCCTGTGGCCGGCACAGTACCGCCATTGCGGACAATTACCGGATCCTTGCCATAGAGCTCCGTCAGCACGTCCTTTACCGCACCGAAGACCGGATCTTCCCGGTTCACGGAATATGGGCGGGCAGAACCAGGCAGGGGAACGACATCGACTTTCGCTCCCGGGGGGCAATGTGCCTCGCAATGTGCCCGGATCAGCTCCACAATCTCCAAAGGATCCTGGTCGGCGACAAGCCGGCATGTCACCTTGAGGTGCGCCTCTCGTGGCGTCACGGTTTTGACACCGTCACCCTGGAAACCGCCCCAGATGCCGTTGAGGTCAAGTGTCGGCCGAACCCATTGGCGCTCCCGTGGCGTGTAACCCGCCTCACCCCAGAGAGAATCGATATCCAGCTTTTGCTTCTCCTCGTCCTCGTCGATCGGGAGCCGCGAGATCTCCTCCTTTTCGGCCTCCGAGAGTTCCCGGACCGCATCGTAGAATCCCGCCACCCGCACCCGGCCGTCCTCATCATGGAAGGTGGCCGCAAGCTGCACCATCGACTGCACCGCATTGGGCACCCACGCACCGTACGACCCGGAGTGCAGGTCGGTGTTTGCGGTCGTGAGATTGATCTGGACGCCCCCCAGGCCCTTGAGGGAGACCGCCAACGATGGCGTATCGGAGCTGAACTGCCCGCCATCGGCGGAGATCACCGCGTCAGCGTGGAGGAAGTCCTTGTGCTGGCGCAGAATGTCCCGGAAGTGGGGGCTACCAATTTCCTCCTCGCCCTCGAAGACGAAGCTTACGTTGACTGGAGGTTGTCCACCGTTCGCGGCGGCAGCCGCCTCGATACCCTGGATGGCCGTGAGCAGGTTTCCCTTCATGTCGGAAGAGCCGCGGGCGACGATCGTGCCGTCCGCAACGACCGGATCAAATGGCGCCGAGTCCCAGAGTTCAAGCGGTTCGGCCGGCTGCACATCGAAATGCCCGTAGATCAGGATCGTCGGCTGGTCGTCCGCGACTCGCCACCGGGCGATGACGGCTGGATGCCCTGCCGATGGCGCGATCTCCACCTCGGGTACGCCGGCGGCACGAAGCCGATTCGCTACCCACTCCGCTGAGTCTCGCAGATCACCTGCGCGCTCAGGATCAGTGCTGATACCAGGCATCCGCAGGAAGGTCAGGAGTTCCTCCAGATGTTGCCCTTCCTTTGTCTTCAATTCGTCTTTCCAGCGGATCTCTGCCATCGTTGCTGCTAACCTCCGGGGCACATAGCCCTGCATGATCGTTTTCCGGTGCCATCATCGCAGATTCTCCCATTACACGAAACCGCACTGGTAGCCGGTCTTGCCAAACCGGCGCAGCTTCTCAACACGTTTCGGGAAGAT
>JAUJLY010000155.1 GCA_030447145.1 Thermomicrobiales bacterium | reverse complement strand
AGCAGGCCGAGAAAGACAGGGATATACAACAGTCCCATCTGTCGCAAGGCGGGATGACCGATATCAAACGCAGGCCGTGGCAACACGCCATTGCTCACGAGCGGCGGGATCTGGATGAGCACAATCGCCAGCGCTCCGACCAGAGTGCCCCAAGCCATGGCCGCCACACCCCAGAGCGATCCGAAGAGCGCGGTAAAGATCACGATCATCGCATTTCGGACAGCGGTGGAGAGTGCCGGTGCAGTAACCCTCTCTATCGAATAGAGGATCGCCTGCAGCACAGTGGCAATGCTGAGCAACAGGGCTGCCGGGAGCACAATCCGGACAAGCCTGATCGTGAGCTCTACCGTCTCCGGGCCGCGGGCCTCAGTGTCACCGGAAAACCAGACGAGCCCGTCGACAACACTTGGTGCGAAGAACATCCCCACCGCGACCAGCACGCCGACGACAACGAATACCCCGGTCACGAGTGTCCCGCCGATTCGCCGCAACTCCTCCCGCGAACGGGATGCAGGTGCCGCCCATTGGGCGAGGACCGGGATCAATGCCGCCTGCAGGGCGCCACTTGCCAGGAGATCGAAAAGGAGCGTCTGGATGTTGTCGGCAATGGTGAAGGCAGCGATCGCATCGCCGGTGCCGAAGAGTCCCGCAGCGAGTTGCTCTCGCACGAGCCCCAGCACGCGGCTGAGCACGTTCCCCAGCATGAGTACCATCGCGGCAAGGGCGATCCCCCTGCCGGGAGGCGCAACCGTGGCGTCAGGAGCGTTGGTCCTCAACGGAAGCGGATCCAGGCGATTGCATAGGCTAACGCCATATAGACAAGATCCGGCACCAGGCGCACGCGTAAGGCCCGCTGCGCATATTCACTCAACTGGTTGATCTCCCCGAAGGTGATGTTGTACCGGCTAGCGAGCAGCACGCGGCTAACGAGGAACCCGATCGTGACCAGAGCCATCGCGAGCAATTGCAGATCGGCTCCCCGCTTGTTCCGGGTCAACTTGGCGATCGTCTCTACAACGCCAAAGCCCATCGCCAGCGAGAGGTAGAATCCCCAGTCCGGGATGAACCACCAGATGACGGCAACCACCAGTGCGACAAGCAGCCCTCCACCGATGGCCTTGAGCAGGTCACTCCCCGGTGTCCTGATAGACGGCATGCTGCGTACGCCGGCGCAGTCCGGACAGCGCAGGCCGACAGGGGAGCGGACGGCACACTGGGGACAGATGGGTTTGCCGCAACGCGTGCAGCGCAATCCGGTTTGGACATTGGGATGATAGGTACAGGGAACCTCTCCACGGGGAACTTGCATGAAACCGGCTGAACTCTTTCGCGTGTCATTCGGTACGGGATCAGGCGATCCGGACGCGCTTCATTCTACGTGAGACGCCGCCCTGCCAACCTGCTCCCTACCCGCTGCAGGACCGCATCCCTCAGGACCAGCAGCGCAAACTGTGGCAAGACAAGCTGTCGCCGCCACCGCCAGGGCTCCCGCACCAGGCGATAGGCCCACTCGAGACCCAGCTTCCGCACGAGGGCAGGTGCCAGGGAGACGCTTCCGGAGATGTAGTCGAGCGCACCGCCTATCCCGACAACCACCTTCACACTCGCAGCGGAAAGAGCCGCCTGGTTACGAGCGATCCAGTGCACCTGGCCAGGAGCACCATAGGCCACCAGCACAACATCGGCGCCGGACGCGGCGATCCGCCGGATGGTTTCTGCGTCATCACGCTCGTGTGCTGACCCTTCCGCCCACGTGCCGGAAATCACTGCACCGGGTGACACCTCCACCATGTTCTCCGCGGCTCTCTCCGCGACACCGGGACCCGCACCCAGCAGGAAGATCCCCGCACCGCTGTCAGCGGAAATCGACGCCGCAATCCAGCAGATTTCCACGCCGGTGACCCGCTCTACACTGCGTACCTGCGTGAGCCAGCGGACAGCAATCGCCACTCCTGCCCCGTCGATCGTGACGAGATCGGCTTCCTGCACGATTGTGTGAAACGCCCCATCCCTGCGGCACGCCATCACGTATTCGGGATTCAGGGTCACAATGTGCGCGCACGGCTCCCCGGCTAACAGCCGATCCCGAGTCCATGCGTTCGTGTCCGCCCATGAGACGATGTCGACCGCTACCCCGAGAATCGCCTCCCTGGGTCGAACATCAGAGATCGAAGTCGATGTCATCAAATATAGACCCCGCTGCGTCGAGCAACCCTGTCAATCCATCGCTGGCACCCTGGAGTGAGCCCCCGAGCGTATCGGCGGCTCCCTGCATACTTGTGCCCGAGACATTTGGCATGGATATATCCGGAACCGAACCAGCGAGGTCGCCAAACAGTCGAGCGACTCCCGCAACGTCTCCAAGATTCCCCATGTCACCGAGGATCACGATATCACCAATGTCAGGTCCCCCAAACCATCCGGGCTTCGCGACGCCTGCGGCTGCGAACATACCGATCCATTGACGATCAATCTTGAAGGCCACCGCGTATGAGAGGTACCGATCAAAAATGTCAGAGGCCTCCTTCAAGTCACGCTGTGGCTCGATCGACTGCAGGTAGCGCTTGAAGGCCCGCCACCTTGCCGCAGCCTCCGAGCCCTCGGGCGTCTTTCTTGGCATGTGCCGGCTCATTCGGATCATTGCAGTCCAGTTGATCGCAGAGGCAATAGTCGTTGCAATCGCGAAGGGATCAACAAGGACGCTCAGGATCAACCCAGTTGCAAGCGAGAGCACCAGGCCAGTCCATGAGATACGCCGCCAGCGTTCACGGGTTTGGTGCGAGTTCGCGGCAAAATAGTGTCGTTGGACCAGTTCCTCATAGAGATCATCGCGAATCCTTGGCTCTGCATCGACAAACCGGGAGCGAACCTGATTGAGCTGCACCTCCATCATTGGCTGGGGATCGGGACCGAAGAGAACGTGGAGTAAATCCCGCTCAAGCGGGCGGGCGATGCGCTCGGGATGCAGCAGTGTGATCCGGTAATCTCGTGCTCCGGGATTCGGCGTAGAAGCTGCCTCAATGACGACGGCGCCATTTCGGCCCAGCCCAAGCAGCGTCGCCACAACGTCCTCGTGATCGGCGTGCTCGTCGAGCAACGTCCCCACCGCACCGGGCGACAGATCGTCCGGCGGCTCAGGGAGGATTTCGGCAACCAGGCCTGTGTGTGGATCCCGGCCTCGCAGATACCAGAGAAGCAGTATTGCCGCCGCCCCGCCGACAAGCAGCAGAAGCATCATCCCAAGGAGTACGAGCCGGATAACGGCCTCTGTTGAGTTCATTTCGTCGATTTGCCCTGTCTCCGATATCTGGACCTTCGATCGTCACGGCTGCGGCCGTCTATGGAGGCTGGGACACGCCCACCCGATAGTCGCAAACCGGTAGTAATGACCAGAGATTGTCCTACTCTACTTGCTTCTTATAGCAGTCCGGTTTACCGCACTGCTTTGCAATTCCCGGCTGCTGAGATCCGATTACCAGAATCCTTCACGCTTAGCCGGCGCATTACTTTTGATAGCAACGTGAGAATCAGAACCAGCTTGGACCATCGTACCTACACCGATCACTTCTTCTGCGATCGGGCCTATCTGAATCCACGGCTACCGCCGCCACTAAAGCTCCTGCTACCGCCCCCGAAACTCGAGGACCCACGTGAGGACCGGAACGAACCGCCACTTCCCCCACCGGAAGACGACCCCAAGGCTTCCATCGCGTCGCCCAGCATGCTGAGGAGCGAGTTGCTTCCTCCGCTCAGCGCGCGGAGAGCACTGTTGCTTACTCCCTGCATGTCGGACCAACGGGACGAATCCCAACCTGTCAGGCTCGTCGATGGAGCAACCGGCCCCAAGCTTCTGCCCGGGGAACCGGGCGATCCGCTACCCCAATGCCAGTCACTACCGGACCCTCCAGGACTCCGGCTCGGCGGTACTGACACGGGAGACGTAGCCGCGGCAAGGGCCGGCGAGTTCATGTGCCCTAACCAGCGATGATCCATGCCGAATGCGACAACCCACGGAATATACCTCTCCGTAATGGCAGCCCCATCCCCGCCAAATACCGACCCGCCAGAGGACTCAAGATATCGCTGAAACGCCTTCCACTTCCCACTGACCTCAATTTCCTCCTGCGTCTTTCTGGCAATGGACGGGGCCAATCGCATGCCCAGGATATATATGCCTCCTCCGAGCACGGGCGGCACGAGTGCCCAGACTGTCCACGTCCGCGTCCAAATCAGAATGGCGAGGGCCAAAGCCGCGCTTACAGCTAACAAAATCTTGAGCGACCTCTGCCACCGCTTTCGGCCCACCTCTGGCATCTCTACAAGGGAGCCACGACGGACGAGTTCCTCTTCAATCGCCTCCGTGATCTCTTGTCGATGCGCTCCAAACAGTGGGCGTAGCGCCGTGAACGACTCCACCGCCGTGGGGATAGGGTTTGAGCGAAAGATGTTCCGGAGCACACCCTGCTCGTGTGGCTGGGCCGTCTCTATGGGCTGCAGCAGGTCCAGGGCGTAGCGTGCATTGCGACCGAAGACCGCACCCCCCTCTGTCTCACTCTCCTGGATCTGGACGATGCCTCGCCGGTCGAGATCCATAATGGTCGCTGCGATGTCCCGTGGCTGCACCTCCTCATCGACGAGCGCCCCGACCAACCCGGCCGGCAATCCATCTGGCGGCTGGGAGATCAGGTCTGACACCAATCCTGCTGAAGGCTCGCGGATACTCGAGTACCAGGCATAGAGGACGAAGAGACCGCCACCGACGGCCACGAGGACGCGGGCCACGATGAGCATGACGCTGGCCAGCGCATTCCGGTTCACTGCGTCCTCAATTGCCGCATCTCGCTGATCCGCGGCTGCTTGCCACTCCGGGGCGGTCGCTGAGGTGACTGCCGGAAAAGCGACCTGGACGTCAAACGAATCCCCCTCATCCATCGAAGATTTGGTCCATTCGAGATGGCCCGGCGAAACCTCATGCGGGTAGGGACAAAGGAGAGTTGGCTTCCCTCGACGTCTTGTGGCAGTGTGACGGTCACCGTTGCCTGCTGGATATCAGCGACTTCCGTCACCTCATCGGAGATCGCCATCCAGTGCAATTGCTGCCAGGGCTCCTGGGCATCGGGATAATCCCGGATTGCTCCCGTTACGTCATATTCGAGGATGATGGTGCGTGTTTGGGGGACGGCGAAGACGCTTCCGGCGCTGGTGGAGGTAGTTTCGAAGCCATACTCGATGAGAAGCTCTCCGTTCTCCTCAACCACCCGGTATTCCCCGGGATCGAGAAAGAGCGTATTCTCTCTCACCTTGGTGCCGCGGATCATTTCTCCGGCAGCATCGGCCTCGTCATTGCTGAGAAAGCCGTTATTGTCTCTGTCCTCCGGCGCGTTTTCCGTCATCACCTGCACGTTGTCCATCGAGCCCACCCGGTCCAGCGGAATTCGGGCATATCCCTCACTGAAAGGGCCATGGAACCGCACATCTTGTCGCTCGGTGACATGGAGGTTTCCATCCTCGCTTACGACGATCTCGACATCGTAGGACTTCCAGAGAATCCGCGTTCGGTCGTCACTGCTCCCGGAATCGGAGGAAGTGGCGTTCAGGAAAAAGACGACCAGGATTGGCAGCAGGAATATCAACGTGTTCAGACACCCCTTCGCGATTTTTTCGTCTCGTGTTCCCTCGTCCATCACCATCTCCTGCTGCGCCCACAAACTTAGTGTCATGCCCGTCCACTGCATAAACAACTGACTCAGGAGTTCTTCGGTTCCCTTTCAACGCCCCGTAAGCCCAAAAACATCCTGGCCAGCGCTCCGTAAAGCGCCAACCAGGATGTCGTTAGCCATTTGCACTATGGTGAGGCGATTATCCGAAACCCCGGCCCCCGCCTCCTCCGCCTCCGCCGAAGCCACCGCCGCCACTGAAGCCGCCGAAGCCACCGCCTCCGCCACCCCAACTGCCGAAGGAACCACCACCCCTGCGGCCACCGCCTCCGCCGAAGATCTCTGACGCAGTGCCAAGCATATCGAAGATACTATCGGACCCGCTCTGGAGAGAACCGCCCGCCGAGTCGCTCAAGTCCTGCATGCCAGGCATGTCGAACCCGCCACCAGATGCGTCTCCGCCGCGACTCCCGCCCCCGACTGAGCCCCCACCGAAGGATCCGCCGCCAGACGGAAACACCCACACTCCACCGCCGAACGGGGAACCACGTCGACCGTATCCACCAGGCTGCCCAAGGACCACCGGACCACCGAAGCCGCCTCCGAACCAATCCGGCATCGGCGTGCTGACTTGCGAGAACTTGCGAATCCACGAGTCCTCAAGTCCGAATGCCGTCGCATAGGGGAGGTAGCGATCAAAGATTGCCTTCGACTCCTCCAGGTTCTCGTGCTGCTCGATCTCCTGCAGGTAGCGCTTGAATGCGCGCCACTTAGCGGCGGCCTCGGCGCCCTTGAGGGACTTCCGGGGCATGTTCGTCGCAACCTTTCGACCAATAACATAGAGGACCACCGCAGCCAGAATTGGCAGGACAATGAAGCCACTGCTGGCCCCGGTGAAGAAGATGACCAGGAAGATGACAACAGCCGCCAGGATCGGGCCGGCGCATCCCAGCATCCGCGCGCGCTGGCGAGTCTGCTCCGGTGACGCGTCGAAATACCCGTGCTCCACCAGCTCGTCATAGAAGCCATTGTGGATGGTATCGGCGCGGGCCGCGAAGGTCTGCTGCACCTGTTCCATAGGAACGCTGCTGCCCACCTCGGCATTTGGACCAAAGATGGCATCAAGCAGGACCTGTTCATACCCCATCAGCTCGTTGGAGTGCTCCTGGAGGGTAAGGATGTACCGCGTTTGCCGGCCGAAACCCATGAAACCTTCGGTTTGCTTTTCGTC
>JAUJLY010000154.1 GCA_030447145.1 Thermomicrobiales bacterium | reverse complement strand
GATCACGGAGACCGCACGAGGCACGACAGAGGGGTCATGACGCCCGTAGACGGTTATCTTTCGCGGCTGGAGGTCGGTGTCGATCGTATCCTGCTCCTGCTCAATGGAGGAGGTAGGCTTGATCGCGACGCGGACGACAATGTCTTCACCGGTGGAGATGCCGCCGAGCGTTCCGCCGGCATTGTTGTCCCCGATGCGGACGGTGCCGTCCTCCATGTAAAACGCATCGTTTGAGGAAGAACCGCGCTCCCGCGCAAGTGCGAAGCCGCGGCCGATCTCGACCCCCTTTGTGGCGGGGATGCTCAATATCGCTTGCCCAATCAGTGCCTCAAGCTTGTCGAACGTGGGCTCGCCAAGCCCCACTGGCACTCCGGTCGCCCGAACCTCGACGATACCGCCGAGGCTGTCCTTCGCTTCCTTGATCGCCATAATCGCGTCGATCATTTTCTCGGCAGCGACAGGGTCTGGCGCTCGTACGATGTTCTGCTCGATCTGGCCGCGATCGAAGGTCTCCATCTCGATCCCGCCGATTTCGCGGGTGAACCCGTAGACCTCTGTGCCGACCGAGGCGAGGATTTTTCGCGCGATGGCGCCAGCCGCAACCCGGCCCCACGTCTCCCGGGCAGAGGACCGCCCACCTCCACGATGGTCACGGTGGCCATACTTTCGCCAATATGTGTAATCGGCATGGCCCGGCCGAAAGACGTCCCGCAGGTTGTCGTATTTCGACGAGTCGACATCGGCGTTATACGCAATCAGCGAGATGGGCGTGCCGGTTGTGGAGCCCTCGTAAACTCCAGAGAGCAGTTCTGCCTGATCCTTCTCGTTTCGTGGAGTCGTGACCTTGCTCTGGCCAACACGGCGGCGATTAAGCTCATGCTGGATCTCGTCTACTGTCAGCGGAATTCCTGCGGGACAGCCCTCGACGACGACACCGAGCGCGGGGCCATGCGATTCGCCCCAAGTTGTCAGCTTAAATATCTTGCCGAAGCTACTACCCATGATGTGAGGTCACCCCCGGCTCCCTTGCTCGATATAGCTACGTCCCGGCTCGAAAACTACGCCATGGACGTCGTAATTATGGTCCGGGGTTTCCCGGAAGCCGACGGATTCATACAGGTTCCGCGATGCCGCGTTCTCTCCCTGTGTACTCAGCCCGACCCGGGTAGCGCCTCGCTCAAACATCCGCTCGACGGCAAAATGCAACGCCTCACGGCCGAAACCCTGTCGCTGAGCATCGGGCCGGATTGCGATGCGGTCAAGATGGGACCAACGCCAGAAGTGCGTAAACCCGACATAGGAGACGATGTTACCGTCGAGGATTCCCGCCCATACATCGATGTTCGGCATGGAGAGGCAGTTCGAGAACTCCTCTGCCGAGTTCCACCAGAGCCAGGGAAAGGCGACATGATCGAGTCTGAGAACAGCCTCACCCAGCTCGGCTGTCTGCCGGTCCAGCTTGACGAACTGCTGCCGGCGCTGCGTCATTTGCTTGAGAAACGATTCTGGTTGTGTGAGCTCGTAGGTGACGATGGTCTCGAGCCGCCGCATCCCGTTTCGCGCGTAGAAGGACGGCTGCCGTGTCTCATAGGTCTCCAGCAGCACAAACGCCGCGGCTCCCTGTTTCTCGGCCGATGCCATCGACGCCGCCATCAATGCATCCTCATGATGGAACGCGGACATCACATTCACAGCCGGGATCTCCGCCCTGTGCCGCCACGGCGTCACGATGAGGAACTCCTCGCTCGCGGGATGCCACTTGGATAACCCGGGAGCCTGGATGACCAACGCCTCGGCGTCACCCTCTTCCAGGCGTGGGTGATTGCGGATAGCAAGTCGGTCGATATCCGCCGGTGTAAGCGTCCTGACGCCATTGTCGGCATCTGGATCTGACCGTCCTCGCGTTAATCCCCTGAGCATCATGACAACGACTCCAGCCCCGGCAATCCCATGTGGCTCATGGGTACTCGGGCATCCCTTTCCACGTGACTCTGTATTAAATGAGTGTACGAAGCGCGGTCACTACCGTCAGACGATTGACCATGGCTGACCCTCCTAATCGAAACACTCACACGCCACTTTCCCTGATTCCGTCCGCGTCTCGTCAAGCAGCCTCTCATCCGTTACGTGACTGCATCCGCTGTCATTCTCCGGGCTGTCGCTCCCGAAGAGGAACCAAAGAATCGTTCGGGATCAGGATAATCGACGGCCGGAATCAGCGAGCGTCTGGTGATTCTACAATTTGGTGTTCTCGCCCGGGACAGGCCGCACAATGTACCCTGGCGATATCGGTCGCGCTACCCTGAATTCCCTACGAGAGACACCCATGCCCTCCCTGCTCCCACTCTTCCCGCTTGGAACTGTCCTCTTCGCGGGAATGCCCATGCCCTTGCATATCTTCGAGCCCCGATACCTCCAGCTGATGCACGATCACGGCACTGACACCATACCCTTCGGTGTTGCACTCATTCACTCGGAACGACCGCCGCATCGGCCATGGCCGGCACACTCGGTCGGCACGGCGGCGATGGTTACCGGCCGTACCGAGCTTCCCGATGGCCGGTGGGATCTCGTCGTAGAGGGGCAGCAACGCTTCCGGATCGTCGACTTCGACGAATCCCAGCGATATGGCATTGCGACAATCGAGTGGCTGGAGGAGATGTTGGGCGACCCGACGGAGGCAGACGCCTTACTTCGGACAGTTGGCGCCCAGTTTCATCGGTATGCCGGCGGGATAACCCGGCTCACGAAACGACGATTTTCCGGCGTGATGATTCCGGAGGACCCTGTGCGTGCATCCTACGATCTGGTCTCGCGCCTGCCCCTCCATACATGGGAGCGGCAGCGGTTGCTTGAAGCCGGGACTGCCGTCGAGAGGCTCAGGGAGCTTTCCCTGCTGGTCGAGCGCGAGCTGGCCCTGCTCCTGCACGCAGGGGCCGCGGGTCTGGCCGTCAACCATCCAGAGAGCAGGTTCTCGTTGAACTGACCTCCTGGCACCCTGGTTTCACCACGGCTCCAGGCCAATTGCCTCACTGTGGATGGTGGTCCAACCATCCCGTCACCATCTCAACCACTTCGGCCTCACCATGTCTGCCGGTATCGATAACGATATCGGCTGCGGCAAATGCATCCCTTAGCCGATCATGCTGTTTCTCAAAGATATCGGTGGACCAGGCAGGAGAACGGCGCCCTCGGAGTGTCACCAGATCGAGATCGAGTGCCACAACAACATCGGGGTGCCGCCTGCGCCAGAGATCGCGAATGATGCTGTGCTCCTGGGCGACAACGCGGGCGTCATAGCCTTGCGATCGGAGGCGATCCACAAGTGTCGTTTTCCCCGAGCCGCAGGGTCCGACGACCACGATGCGACGCAGGTCGACCGGGTCAGCTTCCTGGTTCACCTCGACACCTCCCTCGTCGATCTGCCGACGGCGCACGCCGATCGTCACGCCATCGGGAACTGGGCGCTCATTCGCCGAATGAGCATATCGGGTTCCTGCTCGACGATCGACAATGCGATCACTGCCATATCGTCACCGGGACGTCCCTGGTCCCGTTCGATGGCCTTTTGCAGGATTGCTTCAGCAATTTCAGAGGCTGGACCGCCGCCCCTCATAGTTGCTTCTGCCAGGGCAACGAAATCGATCGGGGGCAGCACTGCCCGCCGACCAGAATGGGGAATTCCGTCCGTGAAGAGCGCGACCCTCATACCGGCCTTCATCGGCAACTCGACCACCGCCGGTTTCGTCCACTGATAGCGACCCATAGGTCCCGAATCCACCGGCACAACCCGGTGAACCCCATCATCGCAGATGAGCATCGGTGACTCTGCATTACGGGAGACGACTATCGACTTCGTCTGCATATCCACTGACAGCAAATCAAACGTCGCGGACACTCGACCATGCCGGAAGGCGAAGAGATGATCGTGCGTGGCCCGCGCGACCACGCCGTCGCGGACGCCCTCCTTGATAAGACCCACCGCTTTTGAAGAGAGCAGCAGGCTGAGGGTTTTCGCTGCCTTGCCCGATCCCTGACCATCGATCATCACGATCGAAAAACCACCACCGGGCCGCTCGACCAACTCGACAGTGTCACCGCTCTCGCGACTGGCGTATTTCTCGGTCTTCGCGAACCCGACATCAATAGTCAGCGCCGTGGGCACAAAAAAGTCCTTTCCTCACTCAGCGAGCCCGACGGCCGATCGGGCTTTCTCGTATGCCAATCATACCGATAACCAGTCCAGTCCGGGCTGGGAGAAGAGCGCTGAAGATGATCGTGCGTCCCCTGGCCTTTATCCGCTTCGTTCATCCGGAAGGTCGTAAGCGAATGGGATGCTTTTCAGGAGGCATGAGAATAATCGCTAAAGACATGCTTCGTTCACGTGCCGTCTTCCTTGCTCCGTTACAATCATGAGCAGTTCGTTTGCCTGCCGCGCGGCGGAACCTCCTGTCAGGAATACATGAAACCAGTGAAAAATCTCGTCACCTTTGACTTCCACAACACGCTCGCCACCTGCGACCCCTGGTTTTATCTCGAGATCCGGGACCTTCCCCTCGATGTCCTGACCCATATCGGTCCTGCGTTGCTTCGCGACCACACACGCGAGGATGTCACCGCCCGTTACCGCTCTCTCCGCCAAGGTGTGATCGCCTCGGGCCGTGAGATTGACGCCGTCGATTGCGTGACCCGCATCGCCGCCGAGTTGGATATCGAAGTCGATCGCGCATCTATCGAAGAGGGCGTTCACCGTCTCATGCGGCAGTCGATGGAGCACGTTGAGCCCGTGCAGGGCGCAATAGAGGTCGTTCGGGAGATCGCCGGTCGAGGGATCCCGGTGGGGGTTATCTCCAGTGCTGTCTACCACCCATTCCTGGAATGGACGTTGGAAAATTTCGGCATTGCCCAGGACCTCGCCTTTGTCGTGACGTCGGCCAGTTGTGGCCACTACAAATCCAACCCCGAAATCTACCGGTACGCGATGTCCCTGGTCGGCGCCGACCCTTCCCGTAGCATCCACGTTGGAGATTCCCCGAAATGGGACGTATGCGCGGCGCAGCAGGCCGGTATGCAGGCGATCTGGTTCTCTAATGGGAATATGGACGCGTTCGTCGATCGCGCTCCTGAAACAACGCCTGATTACACAGCGAACGCGCTGTCCGAGACTGCTCCCTGGATCTACCGATATCTGGACTTGCCCCTTACATGACCATTCGCCCAGCTCTTCGGATCGATATCTTCACGCTCTTCCCGCCCATGTTCGAGGGCGTCTTCCGTGAAAGCATCATCAAGCGAGCCCAGGCCAAGGGACTGATCGAGATCAAGGTTCACGACATCCGGGACTGGACGCACGATCGCCACCACACCGCTGACGACACGCCCTATGGCGGTGGTGCCGGCATGGTCATGAAGGCTCCACCAATCATTGAAGCGGTTGAGGAGGTCCTCGGCGTTGACCTGAATCACACCCACATCGCGATCATGTCAGCCGGCGGACGCCGCCTCACTCAGGCAATTGCGCAGGAGCTCTCCAGTGTTGGACGAATCGCCCTCATTTGCGGTCACTATGAGGGCATCGACGAACGCGTCAGCCAAATACTGCACGCGGACGAACTCTCTATTGGGGACTACGTCCTTACGGGGGGAGAGCTTCCCGCGATGGTGATTGCCGATGCCATCATCCGTCTTGTTCCAGGGGTCATCACCGAGGCGAGCGTTCTCGATGAATCCCATGCTGGTTTTGGGGTGACGGGTGTTGAATATCCGCATTACACCCGGCCGGCTAAGTATCGCGACATGCAGGTGCCCGATGTGCTGCTCAGCGGCAATCATGCGCGGATCGACAAGTGGCGGCAGGAGCAGGCGAAGATTCGTACGCGTCGTTGGCGGCCGGATCTCCTCGAGGACATTTCCAGCGATTAACCGGCTCCCGGTGCCCGCTCCGGCGTCGCCTGCTGTAAGGCACCAAGCACCCGCAGGCTGTGGAAATCCCGTTCGGCGACATGCCGAACATAATGGCTGGTAACCTGTTGAACCTCAATCTTGTCGGCGGGACTGGGCTTGATGCGTGCCGCCGCCGCCAAGCCCTCCCGCTCCAGCAGGCGCAGATACTTCTGCGCGGTGAGCGAGAGCGTGATGCTTGCGGGATCCTCGTTTCTGCATCGCGGACACAGCAGCCCGCCTAGCTCTGCGGAGAACGCGTTCACCTCGGGCTGGATGGGCTGCCTGCAATTCACGCAATGAAACAGCTCCGGATGGTAACCCAGGGCGGTGAGAAGCGCTAACTCGAAATGCCGCGCAATTACCCACGGATCGACCTTTTCGTTCAGGAGAACGAGCGATCGAGCCAGGAGGTCATACACCTCCCGGTGCTCCTCCCGGGGTTGCGTCAGGTTCTTCACCAGTTCCACGAAATAGCTGGCGTGCCCGAAGGCTTCAAGGTTTTCTCGGAGGTGGGGGAACCGGTCGATGGACTCAACGGATCGGATGACATCGAGTTCTCGCCCTCGGGCCAACTCGAGATTGACGCGAGCAAAGTAGTCCAGCTGTGGGCCGAGTCGACTCTGAGCTTTGCGGGCGCCCTTGGCGATAACATCCAGCTTGCCTCGGGCGGGCGTAAGAATCACCAGGATACGGTCGGCCTCCCCATAGTCCATCCGGTTCAGCACGATGGCTTCGGATCGATAGAGTTTTTCGCGAAGGAGATCAGTCATCACAGGCACCAGTCAATACGGCAGGCGACACGTCGGGGGGAAAGTCAGGGGCTATGACAAGAGGACCCCATACCAGGCGCCACTCGATCCTTAACAACAGTCTATGCTTTGGGTGGAGCGGACATCGCGGCACGCCTTCCCGTCCGGCAGCAGAACAAATTGCGCCCCTATTAAGGC
>JAUJLY010000153.1 GCA_030447145.1 Thermomicrobiales bacterium | reverse complement strand
GTACCGGGCGGGGGATCTATTTATTGCCTGTGTGAACAGCCCCTATTATGAGACATTCATTCCCAATGTGCTGAAAGAAGTCATCGATCGCTATCATCCCGACGGCTTCGCCGATAACAGCTGGAGTGGGCTCCAGCGTGATCGCATCTGCTACTGCGTACATTGCACGGCGAAGTTTCAAGACTATGCAGAAGCCGAGCTGCCCATAGTTCACGATTGGAGCAAGCCGACTTATCGGCAGTGGATTCGGTGGAACTACGATCGACGTATCGAGATTTGGGATATCAACAACGGGACGACGAAGAGACATGGTGGCGAGCACTGTCTCTGGGTCGGAATGAATGCAGGCGATCTGATTGCGCAGCGCAACCATTTCCGCGACTACCGAGCGATTGCTGAGCGCACCGAGATCATCTTCCTGGACTCGCAATATCGCCATCCCGGCATGGGTTTTCAACGAAACGGAGAGGCGGGAGCACTCCTGCACGGCATTCTCGGTTGGGACAGATTGATCCCTGAAAGCATGGCGATGTACGGTGCTGGTCAACCAAGTTTTCGCTTGGCAAGCAAACCGAAGGCTGACGCTCGGTTATGGGCACTGGAAGGATTCGCAGGCACGATTCAGCCCTGGTGGCATCACATCGGTGCATACCACGAGGACCGGAGGCAGTACACGACGGCCGAGCCGCTCTTCTCATGGCATTCGGAAAATGAACGCTACATGACCGACCGGGTTCCCATCGCTTCGGTTGGTGTTGTGTGGTCGCAGGAGAACGTTGACTTCTACGGCAAAAACAACCCGATTGACGAGTTTAGAATGCCGTGGAACGGGATGACGGATGCGATGATCCGTGCACGAATCCCATACATCCCGGTCCACGCCGACCACATTGAGCGAGATTGTCGAGAACACAGTCTCAAAGCCCTTATACTGCCAAATGTCGGCGCCTTGTCAGACAGCCAGTGTCAAGCCGTCCGGGAGTTTGCCGGCGCTGGCGGTGGCATCGTCGCAACTGGAGAGACCAGTCTCTTCGATGAACAGGGAAGAAAGCGTGAGGATTTCGCGCTCGCCGATGTGCTTGGAGTCCATGCTACAGGGGTCCACCACGGCGCGAGTACGGATGATCGGAAGTCCTGGGATGAATGGGCGCAACACACCTATCTCCGTCTCTCGCCTGAACGACGGCGATGGGTGTATGGTCCCCGGACAGGCACTGAACCACAGGACGATACCTCGAGACATCCAGTACTTGCTGGTTTCGACGAAACAGATACGCTTCCATTTGGCGGTCGCTTGGAAGTCGTACGCCCCTCCGAGGATGTTCAGACACCGCTTACGCTGATCCCTCCGTTCCCGATCTACCCTCCGGAAACCGCGTGGATGCGCAATCCAACAAGTAACGTACCTGCACTGGTCCTTAACGAGTCCGGTCAAGGCCGCGTTGCATACCTTGCCGCAGACCTCGACCGAACTTTCGGGCGAAGTAGACTTCCAGATCATGCCCAACTATTGGCGAATCTCGTACGGTGGAGTGCGAAGGACAACTTGCCAATAGAGGTGAACGGTCCCGGTTTCCTGGACTGCCACTTATATCGACAGGATGATCGGCTAATACTCCACCTTGTAAATCTCTCCGGCTTCGAGACCGGCAGTGCTCCCGCATACGAGTTTTTTCCAGTAGGTCCAATTACTATCAGAGTCACCATCCAAGCAGCAAACGCAGAAGCAACACATTTGGTTTCCGGAGAAAGACAACGTGTCGCCGCAAACGATGGTGTAGCCGAGATAACAGTTAATTCCGTTGTTGATCACGAGGTGATCGTGATCGAGCCCGTATGAACCGACGAATCGACGAATCGACGATCCAGGAAGAGTGACTTTACACGGATCTGTCACAAATTTGACACAAGGAGCCTGAAGCTTACTTGGAGGAGAGATATGCCTTCACTCTCCGACCGGCAGAACGCCGCGCCTCGTATAGGCTCCGTCCCATCCTAAAGATAGGATGCCTAGAGAGAAATCAGATACCCGAAAGAAGCTTAAGGCGTGACCCATAAGGTCTCTTACAGTGATTGTGGCCCGTCTCCCAGTTTAGCTAGGATGACCACACAGGGAGCACGACCAAGGCGCCCATTGATGGGCGCCTTTCGCAGTGGAGATGGGGGGAGTCGAACCCCGTCCAGAACCGTCAACCGGACATCTACTACACGTTTAGTCGGCGTTTTATATGCCATACAGCGCTCCCACCGACAGGATCATCAAATGGTGAGTTGGACTGCCTTGGACGACCGCGCTCCAACGGACTAGGTCGCCGCACTCTGTCTTGGGTGGCGTCCAAACCCGATCCTGACAGAGAGAGGATCGGCGGACGCGCTACTTAGAGGTCTGTGACTTAAGCAATGTGTTCCACGCCATTTAAGCCATGAGGCTCCGGTCTCCAATGGTCCTTAGCCCAATCCAGACAGGTGCTTTCATCCTCTCGTACGCTCCCAACCGTACTTTGCTCGGCTAGCCAGGACCGATGTCGATTTTGTAACTCCGCCCATTCCTGTTCCTTGATAACCCACCCTCGATGGGCATAGCAGGTCCTATCCTCGGTTGGGAAAACGATGTCACCACCAGTCAGAGAAACCCCACGAGTGTTCTAGCACTCGGGAGGTTCATTTATCTCCTTAGAGAGGTCCCCGCACTCCACCGGAAAGACCATCCCCGACCTAGTTCGCCAAGAAGAGCCGCTCGACCTTGTTCTTGTTGGTTCGGCGCTCGCGCCTTCCCCGCTCTATGAGTGGCAGTGCTGTCTCATAGCTGTCCGAAGGGATAGGCGCAGGCACGTCAGGATCAACGCCGTGGTATTGGTCAGGGAGCGGCAGCGTCGCGGCGTAGTGCGCGGACTGCCACTGAGCGTCAAAGACAGCGCTAACGATTCGCTTGTCTCTCTCCCAGCCTATCCAGCCGAGCGAGGCAGAGTGTTTCCGGTTTAGTTAGGGGGAACGCGTGGGTGCCGGTACGAATGGAAAGCGCAACGCCTGCAGCGCCTGCGACGGGTTGGGGGTCACCCTATGGGAGAAAAACAGGAGAAGACTCTCCTGACTGAAAAGTTTCCTATAGGGGTTCCTGATAGGTGCTGCAGGTGCTGCGCTTTTTGCTCCCCAGAGCGTCACAGATCGCACAAGAGCTGTACGAGAGCGCCTGGAAAGGCACGAAGGGAGCACAACGGGATGAGCAACACACGGAGAGCCAGGGGCACAAAGACCCCGGACGCGAGGCACTCCTGGGCGGAGGAGACCTGCATTCAGCCCCTGCCGGTGCGGGGGGCCTGGACGGCATCGATGTCCGGACCGGTCGTCTGGGCAGATGCCACCGGGCATCTGGATATCACGGACCTCGCCAGGGGGCACCGCGAGGCACCGGAGGGCGCGGTGTTTACGCAGTGGATGTTTGGACTCTACCCAAGCACGGGGGTGCGGGTGCTGCTCCTGGTGAGGTTCACTCGGCCGGTGAGGACCGAGTTCGCGGGTGACCGTTATTCTGCATCGTATGACATTCGCGAATCATCCATACGAATTGGCGGAGGGCGGGATGGAAAACGAGAGCGGAAATTCGGCGGGTGAGACGACCGACCTAGAGGCGGTGATGGCCAAGTATCGTGCGCTACCCACAGACGATCTCATCGCGGAATCGATCCTTTACACCAACGACCCGGAAACAGGACCGCGCCTCGCCGGCGCTGCGGTTCTTGGCTTCACCCGGTCGGGACAATACGTTGATACCGCTCGAGGCCTGATCGATCAGATTGTCAATAATGCAGATCAGGTATCTTGGCATATGAGCGCCTACTCAGTGATCCTCGATGCAATCGGCAAAGATTACGACCGTTCTCCTCTTGCCATACGCGAGATGAGCAAGGCCGTCTCCCATCAGCGCGGCGCCATGACTCTCAGCCTGCGAGCGGAGGTTCACTGGCACCTCTACGCAGAGTGCCTTCGAGCGTGGTACTTCATGCTCAATAGCGCACAGCACTTCGATCCCGGGTTTACGCTGAAGCCCGCGCAACAGGACTATATCGTCACAATCAGAGAATTCCGAAACCACTTGGCCCATCGCGACAAAGCAATATCGAATATCAATAGTCCGGATTGGCGCTTGATGTCTCGGAGCGGGGACGATTGGTACGAGATTGGGTACCAGCGGGACAACCGAAACCGGATTAGGTTCTCGCCCGTCAGCGGCCCCCTAAAGGGTCGGACCCTGAGAATGCCCATGAGTCAGGAAGGATTTCAACGGTTCAAGAACATAATTGCTTATACGTATGAACGCCTAGAGCGATTGGCTCTCGATCGGCTCACTCGCCAATTCGTGGACCGCTCCGAAACCATGCCCGCAGTCGATCAAGTGGGAATGCTCGCGAGCGATTCTATCGAACCTGTTGAGTAGCGAATGTCCTTATCGGCTGAGACGTGAGATCCGAGCGAGCCGCCCTCAGTCCTCGGTGCACCGTTGTGCAGTGGATACTTCCAAGTGCGGCTTGGAGCCGGGCCAAGATCGCTGCTTCGTGAAAGACCGTCATCCCTACCCCTTCGAAACCGGTTGCACCTTAGTGACGTTCACTATGTAGCATCAGCGACAGGATCATGTTGTGGGCATAGTGGGCTTTGTCTGCTCCACGTAATTCGAATTCGTATTCGTCGCCCCCCGCCTTGAGGGCGATCTTGCTGCTGGAGAACACCCCTCGTCCCGTCATCAACCCGCTTTCATCCTCCGCCGCGATTGTGTAGATCCTGCTGTACGGAATCGACACGACGGCTTTCATCTTCCGCATGAATGCCTTGTCGTAGACAATGATGCGCTTCGATGTGACGCCAAGAAAACCGGTTCCGCCACCCTTCATGTCGAACACGCCATGGATGGTTTCGCCCGGTAGGCAGGCTGATTCGACCTTCTGGAGTTGTTCTTTCTTGTCGGCGTACGGTTTGTCGGTCACTATCAGTCTCCATTCTCACGAATACCCGGGACACAACTTGCCCCTTGTCTTGAAATCGGCGGTTCTCCTGGCGGCCGAGAATTGGACGCTGCCGGCTCAGATCTTCACGGCGAGTTGCGGTTCATCGAAGCTGGCCACAAGCATGAGGCCAGAGGTATCAGCCGGTATGTCGAACACGATGACTGTTTGATACGCGATGCCTGGCTGGAACCCCTCGTATGTCTGGCGGTCGGTAAGCTCATATGCCATCCCGTCGGTAGGCGGATGGATATAGCTGAACCATCTACCGGAGTCGTCCACCAGCCGAAGCTTCGGGTACGGGAATGAATACGGTTCCAGGCCAGTGTTAGTCGCCGCGATGTATACAACAAGGAACTCGCCGCGGGCGTCGTGCGTGCCGAATACCGTGGAAATCGAGGCTACAGTTTCGGTCCTCTCGACTTTGATATCCCAAGCGCCAAAGAGGAAGCTGCTCCCCACTGGCAATGCATGTTCTGACGCGATCGTGGCGGCAGCCTTAGCCTCGTCGTTTCTGCCATCCACTCCATCACTGAGCATCAAGCGCAACGAGGTCGACTCCGGTGGAATCTCGAACACTGAGACAGTTTCATAAGTCAAAGATGGCTGGAGTAGCGAATATTCGAGCAACGGATCGTACCTGTCATTGAGGAGATTCGCGGTGATCGTGTCTTGGTAGGTGTAGACGCGTCCCGCCTCGTCAGATACCACAAGCTCCTCATACTCGAACTCCAGAGGGATATTCGTTAGATTCGCCACCTGGAATGTAACGAGAAGATAGACCCCTTGAGCCGTGAACAGTTCATAGAGTTCGATGCTGCTTTGCTGCTCGACACCAAGGACTTCAATAGACCAGACGTTGGTCGCCAATTGCGCCCCAATTTCGAGAGACACGCCGTCCGGGTTTTGCTCTGGCTGAACTGCAGCTGTCGGAACACTCGTCGTGGGTGGCTCTGGCGTCTTGTCTGCCTCAACCACCTCGATGGTGGCCTCCTGCTCAGCCACCTGAGTTTGCAGGGCTTCAATGGTTGCTTCGGCGTCCTCCAGTTCGTCCGCGAAGGCCGATGGCAACAACGTGGGCATTGCGAGAAGCAGCATAACTAGAAGTACTGATAGCCGGTGGAATTTTTGATACATCTTCACAGCAACCCCTCTGAGCGGCAGTCGTAGACAGTTCCAACGCTTCGGCACTTCCCTATATTAGCCAACGGGCAGACACGCGAATGCATCATCCCCCTCGCATCCCATCCTATCAAAATCGCCATCAAAGCTGTGCGGATCTGGCGGTACGACGGTGAACCGCCGATAGGGCACGCCCTTGAGTCTCCGTATTCATTCCAAATAGCGCGTCGATGCGCCAGTCCTCGTGACTAGAAGCTTACAAAAGGTGAGCAACGCGCCACTATATAAGTGCGCAGCGCGATCGCGCTGGTCACCGAGAGGAGTACCCCATGCAGGTCATCTCCATCACCGCCACCGACGAGCCGATCAACCCGGCCGATTGCCCCGTCTGTGCCAATGAGGGATTGATCGATACCTGGCATCCCGAGTTGGACGAGGTCCTGATGCGAGAGGTCTGGCTCGAGGACCACTGCTTATGCCGATACGGACGTCGGCTTGAGGAGCTTCACATGGACATGACCGCAGTGGCCGAGGAACTGTAGGGCCTACCCTCGAGAGGAGAACGACATGGCAACCGAACTGACCACCACCCCTGCTAACAAGCCGAAGTCCAAGCTGTCCTGGAAGGAGCGACTCGCCCAGCTGCCAGAGGACGAGGCCAAAGTCATGAGGGCGAAAGCGGCTGAGGCCTCAAGAAGGAGCAAGGCCAAGAAGCGGGGCTCAAACCCGGAGAAAGCCGCAGTTGATCGCCTGGAGGCTCGGCTCACCAAGATCGACA
>JAUJLY010000152.1 GCA_030447145.1 Thermomicrobiales bacterium | reverse complement strand
TTCGCGGCTCAGCACGACGGTCTCGGGCCAGAAACGAGTTTGACCCTCCGGTTGATGGAGCATTGGGAGATTGAAGACCCCTTTTCCATCATCACGCACGTGTATGACCCGGAGACCAGCAAGGGGGATATCGCTCTGCTGTCAAAAATTGTCGCGGAGGAGGCACGCAAAGGAGACACAGTGTCCCTTCGGATTATGGAGCAGGGCGCGGAGTGCCTGGCAGCTTACGGCACCTCGGTGGCCCGGCGGCTTCATCTTGGGCCCGAGCTCGCACTTGCTTTCGTGGGTGGCATGCTGGTTCCCGTTAAGCCCTACCGGGAACGGGTGCTCCACCTTCTGCGTGAGCACTGGATCATCCCGAAAGTCACACTCGTCGAAGATCCCGCGCTCACCGCAGCCCAATCTCTCGCGCAGACCTATCGGAGTTCCGCGTCATGACCCAGCTATCCGCCTTTGCCGTCCGCGGCAAACTGCTCCTCGGCACGCATCTGGAAGAAGGCACCCTCGTTGTCGAGGACGGACTCCTGAGCAGCGTCCTTCGGGGACACATCCCGGACGGAAATCTCCCCGAGACGGTAATCGACGCCGACATCGTCTCACCTGGCCTCCTCGACTTGCAGGTCAATGGCGCCTTTGGCAGGGAGGTGACGGCGAATCCGGACGACATCGACGATACCTCCCGGAATCTGCTCTCAACGGGATGTACGGCGTGGCTGCCAACCGTCATCACCGCACCGGCAGCGTTTTACCCGCCTGTCTTCGAGGGATGGCTCAATCATCGTGTCGAGGCCGGCGCGGTGCCGCTCGGGTTCCACCTCGAGGGTCCATTCATTTCCCCTGAGAAGAAGGGTGCGCACCGGCTCGAATGCATCGAGGCTGCGAGCGAGGAACTCTTCGCATCGTGGCTCGAGCAGGAATCGATCGCGCTCGTGACGCTCGCCCCGGAGCGCGAGGGCGCGACCGAACGCATTCGGCAACTCACCGAGCGCGGGATCCTCGTGAGTCTCGGCCACACGAATGCCACGTATGAGGAGTTCGTTGGTGGCATTGATGCCGGCGCACGCAAGGCGACCCACCTCTTCAACACGATGACCTCAATCCATCATCGGGCTCCCGGTGCAATGGTGGCCACGTTGGTGGATGACCGCATCACAGCCGGGCTGATTCCAGACGGCGTTCACTCCCATCCGGCGACGATCCGCCTGGCGCTGAAAACCAAGGGCGTCGATGGCATTGTGGTCGTCTCGGACATGATGTCCGCTTGTGGGCTCGGTCCCGGCATCTACTCGCTGTCCACCAAGCAGGTCACTGTTGACGCCACATCAGCGCGTCTGGCGGACGGTACCCTCGCCGGGAGCATCCTCACCATGGACCAGGCACTGCGCAACCTCGTTGGCTGGTCAGATGCGACACCTGCAGAGGCACTGCACATGATGACGGCCGTCCCGGCCCGCCTGTTGGGAGATGAACAGCGCGGGCGCATCGTCGCCGGCACGCGCGCCGACCTCACGCTGTGGGACCCCGCCCTGCAGCCAACCAGGACAATTATTGGCGGCCGCGTTGGTTGGGAACGGGAGCCTACGGCGGCCGGATAGAGGCGTGCTTCTGCTAGACTCACGGGCAGAAATACTGCGCCTCACGGGCGTATCCACCGCCATCTGGAGTACCAATGAGCCTTACCCGCAAAGACGTAGAACACGTCGCCTCGCTTGCCCGGCTGGGTCTGAGCGCCGATGAGCTCGACATGCTGCAAGACCAACTCTCCTCAATCCTTGGCCATATCGAGGTCCTGAACCAGCTCGATACCGAGGCGATCCCGCCGACCGCCCAGGTCATCCAACTTGAGAACGTTCTTCGGCCGGACGAAGTGCGACCGTCACTACCTCAGGAAACAGTAGTTACCATGGCGCCCGAAACACGGGACGGCTTCATCGCAGTAGCCGCTGTCATGGGCGGCAACGATGACGGGGGGGCGACATGACTCTTCCCGCCGATTTGACCCTGATGACCGCCGCAGAAGCACGCTCCCTCCTGGATAACCGCGAAATCTCATCCGTGGAACTGACACGCGCCTATCTCGAACGCATTGAGGAAGTCGAGCCCGCAATCCATTCCTACCTGCATGTCATGACGGATGTTGCCCTCACACAGGCTTCCGATGCCGACCGCCGTATAGAGGAGGGAGATATCGATCTCCTGACCGGCGTGCCGATCGCCCTCAAGGACATCCTCTGCACGATCGATGCGCCAACCACAGCCGCATCGAAGATTCTCGAGGGATATGTCTCTCCCTATGACGCCAGAGTCGTCGCTCGCCTGCGCGACCAGGGCGCTGTCTTCCTCGGCAAGACCAACACTGATGAATTCGCGATGGGCTCCTCCACCGAGAACTCCGCCTACGGCCAGACCCACAACCCGTGGGACACGAGTCGCGTGCCGGGCGGCTCCTCGGGCGGTTCTGCAGCCGCCATCGCCGCACGGGAAGCACCTGTATCGCTGGGCTCAGATACGGGTGGATCGGTACGGCAACCAGCCGGATTCTGCGGCATCGTCGGTCTCAAGCCCACATACGGTCGGGTCTCGCGCTACGGATTGCTCCCGTTTGCCAGCAGCCTCGACCAGATCGGTCCCTTTGCACGAACAGTTGAAGACGCGGCGATCGTGCTACGGTCGATTGCCGGCAAGGACCCAATGGATTCCACCTCCGTTCCCGTTGAGGTGCCGGATTACCTGGCGAACTTGCGCCAGGACCTGAACGGTGTCCGCATCGGCTTTGCGCCGCAGTACACCGTGAGCGGTATGGAACCTGGGGTCGAGGCCGCGGTCAAGGTTGCCATCAAGCAACTTGAGGACCTGGGCGCGGAGATCGTGGAGGTGTCATTGCCACACACGGAATACGCGCTGGCCACTTACTACATCACCGCCCCCGCCGAGGCAAGCGCCAACCTGGCGCGTTACGATGGTGTCCGCTACGGCAACCGTGTCGAGGGAGACAACCTCATCGACACCTATCTCCAGACACGCGGCCGGGGCTTCGGGCCGGAAGTCAAGCGACGCATCATGCTCGGGACACACGCTCTCAGCAGTGGTTACTACGACGCCTACTACGTCAAGGCCCAGAAAGTCCGCACGCTTATCAAGCAAGATTTCGACGTCGCCTTTCAGTCCTGCGATGTCATCGTAGCCCCTACGTCGCCGACGATCGCCTTCGAGGCTGGATCCCGGACGAGCGATCCCTACCAGATGTACCTGGCGGACATCTTCACGATACCGGCAAATATGGCCGGTATTCCTGGCATCTCGGTTCCCTGTGGATTCAGCGACGGTATGCCGGTGGGGCTTCAGTTCCTGGGTAGAGCCTTCGACGAATCGCGCCTGCTTGGCGTTGCCCACGCCTACGAGCAGGCCGCCGGCTGGTATCACAAGCTCCCGGAGATTCCGGCAACCTGAGCGCAGGCGACCCGCAGGAGACGCAGCCTCACGGTTACTCTCTATTCCTTGAAAACCCGGGCGGGCTGCCTTACTCTTGCGCGTGGGCCTCTAGCTCAACGGCAGAGCAACGGACTCTTAATCCGCAGGTTCAGGGTTCGAATCCCTGGGGGCCCACCCAACCGAAACACCGATAAAATCAAGGAAACTGGATCAAACGTCATGAGCGGCTCTGTTCGCTCGTTGACATTTGACACCAATACGGCCGGAACTGCGCGTCCACGGCCGATTTCTGTTTCCCACAAACAGCAGACACCACCATCCTTCTATTTCCCTGATATATGTAGAAGATGCCCAAGGTTCCCAAGGAGTCCCCCTCTTTGTATGGGCACCTTCGGGGAATCTTCTGTAACTCGCAACAAAACACCCCGCGCCGGGAGCGAACCGGCCGGGGTGACGGCACCCACTATGAAGGATTGGACACATGACCAATGTACCAGAGCCGGAGCAGTATCGAATCAAACTGGGTGACCTGGACTACAGCGATTCTTGGTTTCGAAGACGGGCCTCGGCGGCTTGGTCAACCTACCTGCTCATTGCCGCTGAAGTGCACCCTCCGGTGATCTCATCGCTTCTCTCTAATCACGCACTCGACATATTCGCTCGCTACAAAGAGGGGCGGGCCAGCGGTGTAGATAACCAGGCTGAAGCAGAGTTGGAACGATTCATTGCTGAATGGTGTGGTCAATGGGGCTTCCGTGAGCACTACGCTCGTCTCCCTGCACACAACACCTTGGGCCAGGCTTTCCGCGATCGCCAAATGGGAGGGCCAGAATCGCTCACGTTCGTATGTGACGTGCACGGAAGGCGATATGACGGCACCAATCTGCTCGATAACGCCCGTGTCATAGTCAAGAATGGCCACACGGGAGAGGTAACGGAGCTAGGGCTAGGAGCCAAACTACCAATGGATCTGCCCGATTTCCACTGGGAACCGACCACAGAGACGCTTCCTGATGCGTTGAAGAGGATCACTGACGCCATCAAACCATTGGTGCGTGCCGAGCTTCAGACGATTCGCGATTCCTATCTCGCCAATGGCTACGAACAGGTCGTTGCCAAACGGGATAAATCCAAAGATTTCGAAATGGTGGATCCCGAAAAGTATAGGAATTGGGGCTTTGAATGGGTGGCACGTCAACAACTGCGCGGGGAAACCCCCCAATCGATCGCCGACATTCTTTCAGAATCCCTCACGAAGGCCCCAGACGAGCGCACCATTCAGCGGCGCATTCAGCAAACAAAGAATGAATTGCTTCTTTCAGACGACAGTAAGCCATAACGCCGTTGGTGACGTGTATAACCCTGTGACAGTCCCTAGGATGAGATTACACGCAGTTGCATGCGTTGGAACCGTCGTTACGGAGGCTGGCGAATGGCAGTACAGAATCAGGTGATCGATCGGCAGACCGTCAACATTGAAACCGTGGGGAAGATGCTTGGCATCTCTCGCCCCGTCGCCTATGAGCTTGCACGGCGCGACCAGCTCCCGGTCCCAGTTATTCGCTTGGGCCGACGAATGGTCGTGAGCAAGCGTGCGCTCGAGGAGGTGCTGACAGCACGGAAACACGACGATGCCGCGTGAAAGCCGAAACCCGACCGGGGGGCACCGATCGGGAATCGAAGGACGATAAAGATGATTGCAACATCAGTATATCACCCGCCACAGAAAGTGGCGCTGGATCCTCACAAGAACCTTCCCGATCCCTACTTCGGGTTTTCTCCTGATGAGCTCGAACAAGAGTACATGCGCTATGCCATGCAGGTGATCGACACGCTCGATTGCTCGTCATTGCCCGAGCACATTCGCAAGAGTGACGCTGAGTTCTATCGCCAAGAGATGGACCACATTGAAGGCAGGATTCGGCGATACAGACGCGATGCTCGCTTGAAATACGCATGGCCGGACAGGTCGAGATACGAGTCCCTGGTGACGATCGCCCAGGACATGAAGACCCGATATCCGCTTGAGCGGTTTATTCAGGACCACGTCCTACAGTGCAGGTTGGAACAGAAGGGAGATACCTGGCTCGGCAACTGCCCCATTCCAACTCACGATGACAACAGGCCATCATTCCGGGTGTACGACTCCATCCGGTTCCATTGCTACGGTTGCGGCAAGCGAGGCGACATCCTTGAGTTGATCGGCCTCGTCTACGGCATTGAGAGCTTTTCCGACCGTATCGAGTATCTCGCTGAGGTGATCTCGTGAGCGCCGCCGAGGCCGACGATTATCGGCAGCGGCTGCGCGACATCCGTGGGGGGAAGGACGCTCACGAGGAGCCAGGTCCCCTAGAGGGCGTCTACCGGCGAATGAGTGAGGTGGAGCCTCGGCAGGTCACCTCACTCTGGCTGGGATACATCGTTGCCCACAAGATCAACCTGCTCGCTGGTTATGGCGGGGTTGGTAAGGGGCAGATGATGGCCAATCTCATCGCCCGCGGATCTACGGGCCGACCAATGCCGACACAGTCGCTGGGCAGACAATTCCGCACTCTGATACTGGCCGCTGAAGATGATGCCCATGAAGACATCCGTCCACGTCTGGACGCCAATGGCGCCGATGTAGAGCAAATCTTCATCATGGACGGCGTGGCAGACAAGGAAGGTGACTTGAAATGGGTCGACGTGAAGAAGCACCTTCCGGCCGTCGAAGCGATCATCAAAGCCGAGGCGATCGACCTACTCTATATCGACCCGCTCAGTTCATACATGCCTGGTGTTACCCGCCGTGATGCCGGCGACGTTCGTGATGCACTCGGGCATATTCAGCGCCTCATCAACCATACCGATGTAACGGTGGTAGGAACACTCCACCTCGGCAAGGCCAATACGGACCGCAGGGGCGCGATGAAGATCCTCGACTCGGTTGAGTTCGTCAATGCTGCGCGGAACGTACTAGCTATCAACGATCTCCCGGATGAACATCAACCTGGCGACGTTCTCTCCAATGTGAGCCTTGGAAGGCATAAGGTGCTCGAGGTTGTGAAGGCTAACAGCACGATTCCCGGCCCACCCCTTTCCTTTTCCCGGCCACTCGATGCAGAGGTTCAGTGGCATGGGGTGTCACCAGTCGGTTTCGATGAGAGTTTCACTGGAATAGACACGGAAGGTGCAGCGGGATCAGCAGAAGCCAAGACGTTCCTCGAGGAGGAGCTCAAGGGTGGGATGAAGCCCGTCATTGAGTTGTTTTCGTCCGCTGAACAACTCGGGATCACCAAGAAGCAACTTCGATCGGCCAAGACTGCACTTCGCATCGAAGCCTTCAAGGAGACTGGGGTTCTCAATGGCCGATGGTGTTGGCGACTACCGTCAAATTCGGCTCAGGGTTACCACCGGACCAGTGATGGAGAGGTGGTGTTCGCATGAGCGCGGATCCCAGGCAAGTGATGCGGATTCTCGACTATCGCGGGATCGAC
>JAUJLY010000151.1 GCA_030447145.1 Thermomicrobiales bacterium | reverse complement strand
ACCGTCCTCCGCGGATCTGGACCATGCCTCTGGGCCGGGACAATATTTTATTTCCGCGTGCTTGCGTGTCTGTTGTCGACGCCGGGGAATGCCGGGACGGGGTGCAGCACCTGCTCATAAAACTTCCTCGGAATGTTCGAAAGCTTGGCCATAGACGATCAGCCGGAAGGATCAGGGATGACTAGATCCCAGCCGGCGCGGCTTCCATTTACCATGCGTGTTGACCCTCCAATTCTGACAAACGTCTAAGCTGCCGGCAAGCTCCTGACGTTCGAAGGTGATCGCTGCTGTAGCGCCATAGAAACGGTATAATCGTCTAAGACAGTTGTTCACAGGCGAAACCGGCGATTGCTCAGGGTTTCTGGCAATACCCAATATCCCTATAGTTACGGGCTTTTTGGCAGAACCCGCTGCCCTCTCGCCTTCTAAGCGATAGGTCGCAGGTTCCATCCCTGCCTGCGGTACCATCCCCGCTTCAGGCCCCACTTTAGGCGCTGCGCGCTCACTTACCGAGTAAGGAGCGCGTCTTCTCAACGCATCAATGGCCCAGAACAAAATTTGACTGGTGGAAAGCTCAGCGAAAATTTTGAAGACTACGGATGGAAGACAAGGGATGCTCGATGCACAAAATTCTGCGCGTTAGACCGCTTTCATCTTGGCCATCGCGAACATCAACGTCGCCCCAGGCGGAGAGCGTCTGCCAGGCCGTCACCGAAGACTGAGAAGGCCATTCCGGTAAGGACAATGGCGAGGCCTGGGAAGGTGCTAATCCACCAGGCGTTCCCAATGAATGTCCGCCCTTCCATGATCATCGCGCCCCATTCTGGGGTAGGTGGCTTCGCACCAAGACCAAGAAAGCTGAGGCTCGCCACGAGGACGATGTAGAGAATCACGTCCGCCATGGCAAAAACGAGCGCCGACGAAATCACATTCGGCAGAATGTGGCGACCAATAATTCGAGGGTCGCTCGCGCCCATCGCCTTCGCCGCTTCTACATACTCTTTTTGCTTGGCCACGAGGATTTCCCCTCGAACGAGGCGTGTATAGCTTACCCAAGCGACAATCGCGACCGCGATGTAGACATTGCGCAGGCCCGGGCCGAGGACCGCGATCACCGCAATAATGAGGATCAGGAATGGAAACGCCTGGACGACATCGGCCGTGCGCATGACCATGGTATCCAGTTTCCCCCCGTAGTACCCGGAGAGACTGCCGAGCATGAGCCCGATCAGGAATGGGGCGATTACGGCTCCAATGCCGACTTGCAGGTCGATTCGTGCACCGTGGATGATTCGGGAAAGGATGTCTCGTCCAAAGTTGTCCGTACCGAGCAAATGATTTCCGCCAGGCGGTACCAATCGAGCGGAGTAATCGGTTTCCTGCGGGCCATACGGCGCAATCACCGGCGCGAGGATCGCCACCAGCACGATAGCCGATATCATCGCCGCGCCAAGTATCAGGTTACGCTCGCGGAAGTTAAACTGGCCCCGCCCACGCAAGCTCCGCTGAGGCGAAACCACTGTCGTCAGTGCCCCTGCTATGGCTACGTTGTCCAAAGAAGGATCAGTGCCGGGAGCGAACACGTCTCTTGCCAAGGATGCTCTCGATCAGCCCAGTCGTACGCGAGGGTCAAGCTGGGTATAGGCCAGGTCAGTTATGAGATTCACCAGAATGATCAACAGGGCAAACACTAGCGTGGTGGATTGAACAACAGGATAATCTCGCGCTCCAATGGAATCGACCAACAGTGCACCGGCACCAGGAAGGCTGAACACCTTTTCCACGATGACTGTTCCGCCTATGAGATACCCGATGGACAACCCGAAAAGAGTGACTGTTGGAATGAGCGCGTTCCTCAGGACATGGCCAGATACCACTCCTCGTTCAGCCAATCCCTTGGCCCGGGCCGCTTTCACGTAGTCCGCTCCCATTGATTCCAAAATGCTCGCCCGCAAGGACCGGACGAGAATCGGTGAAAGGCTGAGTCCGATCGTCATAGCCGGCAGAAACAGGTGCCGGAAATGACCGAGCACACCCTCTCCGTATCCTGAAACAGGGAAGATTCCGAGCCTGACGCTGAAGAACATGAGAAAGAGAATACCGACCCAGAAGGCTGGCATCACCATCGTCACCATAAGCCCAAAGCGCACGATCTGATCGAAAAGACTATCCTTCTTCAAGGCCGCAAGGACGCCCAGCGGCAGCGATATTAGCGCAGTGAGCAGGCTGGCGTAGGCAACCAGGAAAACGGTGACCTGGAGGCGACTCTGGATAAGCGAAGCGACGTCAACTCTGAACTTGAGCGAGTGGCCGAAGTCAAGCGTCATCAGATTGCGCAGGTAGTAGAAGTACTGCTGCCACAGTGGCTTATCAAGCCCGAGCTCTCCTCGCAGACTTGCTACCGATTCTGGCGTTGCGCGTGGGCCCAGCATCACGAGTACGGGATCCCCCGGGATCAACTGAATGATGAAGAATACGATGACCGTAATTCCAAACAGAACCGGAACCATTTGGGCGAGTCGACGAACGATGTACTGACCATGAGTCATATCAGGTACCAGCCACCTCTGATTGTCGCTCTGCGCCGACTGAATTCGAGCGCATCACCACCTCCCCAAGAGACAAAACATGCAGTGGGCAGACGTTGGCCTGTCCACTGCATGTTGGAGTCATCTATCACTACGAATCTAACCACGTCGCTCGCCAATCCCACTGACCAGTAGGGGGCTGCATGAAGTTGTGGACCGACGTGCTCATCACATCGACATACGGCTTGTGGTAAAGGAGAACCATGGGTGCATCCTGATTGAACAGTTCCTGAATGCGGAAGTACATTTTCTGACGTTCGTCAGGATCCAGTTCTTGCGGACCAACCAGCGCCAGGTCCCTCGCCTCTTCATTGACCCAGCCGGTTTGAAATGCGTTGGAACTCTCTGGCAACACTGCAAACGACACGAGCTGATCAGGATCGATAGTATCGTTGGTCCAGTAAATTGTGAGCGCCTCAAAATCCTGCGCAAAGAAGGTGTCGTAAAAGACTCCCTGCTCAGTCGGAGTGAGCTGGAGATCGACTCCGATTTGCGACCACATGTCTTTGAGAACCGTTGCCAACTGCTCTTCCTCGGCTGAGCCGGCCATGAAGGTAAAGTCGAGCTGGAAGCCGTCCGGGACCTTGGATTGCGCCATATATTCCTTGGCTCGGTCCAGATCGTAGGGGAACCCCGGGAGTTCGTCATTCCAGTACAAGGCACCTCGTGGCATGAATGACGTCGGCTCAGATCCGGACCCGAACAATACAATGTCAATCAACGCCTGCTTGTCCGTCGCATGGTTGAGGGCAAGCCGCACGTTGGGATCATCAAGCGGCTCCAGAGAATGATTGAGCGTGACGTAGCGGGTGTACGTCGATGGAAACTCCACAACCTTCAAGTCAGGATTCGCCTTCAGATCAGGGATCTGGCTGGGCGGCACATTGTATATGGCATCAACCTCGCCGCCTAGCAGTTGCAGCAGACGGTTGTTGTCGTCTGGCACCACGGAGATCCTGACCTCATCGAGGAACGGAAGGTTCTCCTGCCAGTAGTTCTCGTTTCTCACCAGGGACAGATACTCACCTCGCACCCATTCGCCTTGCTGGAATGGGCCGGTACCCATCATTTCTTCAACAAGATGCTCCTCTTGCCCCGCCGCGAACGACTCGGAGATGACTGAAGAATTGAACATGGCCATGCTGGACAGGAACGGCGCCCAAGGCTTGTTGAGATGCAGCACGACGGTGGCGTCGTCTTCGACGACGATTTCCCCGAGCGCAGTGAGGGTGAAGGTCCACGTTCCCGACGGATCGTTCTTGGCGCGCTCAATAGAGTACTTGACATCATTCGCAGTCATGGGGGTGCCATCCGAGAACTGGACCTCTTCCCGAAGATGGAATGTGTAGGTGAGTTCATCCTCCGAGATTTCCCAGCGTTCGGCGAGGCCCGGCTCCAGCTCGATACCGTTGGGGGCAACACGAAGCAGCTGATCGTAGACGTTCATGAAAACCCAGATGTTCACGTTGAGCGTCGTGGTTACTGGATCGAGATTATCTGCATCTTCCGATCGGGCGAAGCGCAGCCTACCACCAGGCACAGCCTCGGAAGTGTCTTCCATAGGATTCGCGATCGGCGTGCCGCCAACCGTCACGGTGATCGGGTTCTCGGAGGCTTCTTGGAAGCTTTTGGCCCCCGCAGAGTACGTCCTTAGCATCGTGGCGACCGCTGCCGTAGAGACGCCAAGTGCGAGTGCGCGGTTTGTGAAGGACCGGCGACTGATCGTGCCCTCGACTAAACCGGTAAGCAAACTATCCAGCTCTTCATGGCGTTGTCGTGGGCTAATACGCTTTTCTTCCATTTCTGCCTCCTGATGCTTCCTTGTGATAAACAGATCCGCCCGCAAGGCGAGTATGGAATGACCTGTCGCAAGGGGACAGGCATCCCCAACCAGCTTCTCAACTGCCGTAATACTGCAAAGAGTAGACTAGGACCGATTCTACTATTCCGCTCTGGTGAAGCGCCAATCGTGATGATTACCGTCGAGAGGCAGGAGAACCAAGGTCTGGTGAGACCGGCTGACAGGCGTCGGTTAATATGAGGAGGAATGATGCCCGAGTTGCACGAACAAACATTGGCAGAATTGTCCGGAGCGCTGGCTGCCGGCGAGCTTTCTTCTGTGGACGCCACCGAACATGTCCTCGCCCGTATCGATCGGTTCGATGGGCGGCACGGACTTAATGCCTACCTCCACGTTGCTACCGATTCTGCTCTCGGGGAAGCACACGCGGCTGATTCGCGGCGGGCGGCCGGAACGCGCAAAGGGCCGCTCGATGGAGTCCCTATTGCACTAAAGGATCTCGTCGATACATCGGATATGAGAACGACTGGAGGTTCACCGGTATTCAGCAGCCGCACGCCAGACCGCGATGCGACCATTGTGCGCAAACTACGAGAAGCCGGGGCTGTCATCCTCGGCAAGACCAATATGCTGGAGTTCGCCTACGGTCACCCGCATCCCAACATCGGAGAAACCGCTAACCCCTGGGATTTGAGTCGAACTGCAGGAGGTTCATCTGGTGGATCAGCCGCTGCCATTGCGGCCGGAATGGCATGGGGAGCGATCGGTTCAGACACCGGCGGTTCCATTCGCTCGCCTGCGGCCTACTGCGGGGTTGCCGGGCTCAAACCCACCTACGGTCTGGTCAGTGTCAGCGGGGTCTTGCCACTCTCATGGTCACTGGATCATGTCGGACCCTTGGCGCGGACGGCGGAAGACTGTGCGCTGCTGCTCTCCGTCATTGCCGGTCACGACCTGTCAGATCCCTACTCCGCGACCCGCGATCGTATTGACGACGTGATAGAGAACATTGCGCCCCTGATCAGTGACGCTCCCACGTGCCCGGGACTCCGCGTGGGTGTATTGCCCCAGATGTTTGAAAGTACCTTGACGCCTGGCTTGCGGGAGGTTGTGGAGACTGCCGTGACGACATTTAGGGACGAGCTGGGAGCCAAGGTGTTCGAGCTGTGCCTTGACCAAGAGGTGATCGACTCAGTGCTGCCTGCAGTCGCCCGCATTTACCAGGTGGAGGCCGCTGCCTACCACCGCTTGACAACACGGGACCGGTGGACAGACTTCGGCCCTGTGTTGCGAGCAGGCTTGGAAGATGCCCTCGAGCTCCCGGCCGTTGACTACGTGGACGCCCAACGGGCGCGCATCCGCCTCGGTCGCGCGTTCGGACAACTCTATCAGCAGGCCGATCTCCTTCTGTGGCCAGCGCACCCAGTCGTTGCGCCACTGATTGGAACGACAGATGCAGTTGTTCCAGGAGCGGCTGGCAACTCAACCACAATCGACATAGAGATTGCAGCAACGGGTCCTGCCAATCTCTTCGGCGAGCCTGCGATTTCGATACCCTGTGGCTTCACCGACGGCCTGCCGGTCGGGCTTCACCTGCAGGGCCCACAATTCTCTGACCACCTGGTCCTTCAAGCTGCAATGGCGTACCAATCGGCCACTGGCGCGCCACCGCTCCCTCCGCTCATCAGTTAAACAGGACATCCTTGACTATGGCGCTCCAACGGCCATCACCAACCCATTTTCCTGCATGGCTGGGCTGCTGGTGACAAAGAGCACGATACCGCCGTGTGGAGACGCGATGTCTGCGAGAGGTGTCCCGAAGAGATCACGGATATGGCCGATCGTCTGTCCCTCGGCCACCGACTCGCCCACCGCGGCCGTCGGATACCACATTCCTTCTGCCGGGGACGTGAGCCACGTGAATGAGGTAACCTCGGTAATGGCTCTCGATTCCGGCACTCCCCCAGACAGCATGCCTAAGTGCTGGAGAACACGCCTGACACCCTCGATCAACAGCTGAGTCTCTGGTTCAGTGAGCAGGCCTCGACCGCCCGCCTCAGCGATGATGCCAGGAATACCGGCAGCGGCAGCGGCCTGGACGGTAGTCCCGCTGAGACCACCAGGCTGCGGCCGGTGAGCAATGAGATATGGAAGGCCGAATGCACGTCCGATTTCGGCTGACGCCTGGTCCACGGTCTCCTGCCCAGAAACGGAGTAAATCGAGAACGGAATAAGATCTTCCACCATGTCACCGCCGTGGAGGTCCAAGAGCACGTCAGCCTGCGCGATCACCCCTTGGAAAATGGCATGCGTTAGCACATCAGTGAAGCTTCCAGTCGGATCACCCGGGAACGCCCGGTTTGGATTCTTCTCGTCAATCGGGCAGACAAATGGAGTGCGGCTAAGAAAGGCGGGAGCATTCACGATTGGGAGTGAGACGATTGTTCCACGGATCTCGGACGGGTTCAACTGTTGCATCAGGCGAATGTTGGCCTCGATAGGCGGGTATTCTGTAGGGTGAACACCCGACAGAAGCGTAAGTTGAGGACCCCTCTTCCG
>JAUJLY010000150.1 GCA_030447145.1 Thermomicrobiales bacterium | reverse complement strand
TTGTATCGCTCTCACAAACATACGTTGTTCCGTTCTATTTGAACCGGGAGAAGTGCCGTGAAGCAACGACGTTATACAGGGTTCTGGACGATAGCAGCGTGTTTCCTGCTTATGCTAACGAGCATTGGCCTGCAGCCAGCAGCTGCGCAGGAACCGATCGAGCTCCGGGTATGGGACCAGTTCACCGATCCAACGGAAAGCGCCGCTGTCGACGCAATTTATGGTGCCTTCGAGGAGGCAAACCCGAACATCGATATCGTGCGCGAAGTCGTTTCGACGGACCAGATGCGCCAGACCGTCAACACGGCCATCTCCTCCGGTACCGGCCCGGACATCATCTTCTATGACGCTGGTCCTGGCTATGCTGGTGTGCTCGCGGAGGCCGGTCTCTTGGAGCCGCTTGAGGAATACGCTGATCAGTACGGCTGGCCAGACCGTATCGCCGAACAGTCACTAGGGGCTACGTCGATCAACGGGACGCTCTACGGGTTGCCGTTGCAGGTCGACCTCATTGGCATGTACTACAACCAGACATTGATGGAGGAGGAGGGCTTCGCTGTCCCACAGACAGTTGAGGAGCTCAAGACCTTCTGTCAGGAGGCCAGCGAGGCCGGCTACACACCGCTCGCGTTCACAAACAACCCGGGTTGGCAGGCCTTCCATCAGTTCTCGATGGTCACCAACAACATGTTGGGCCCGGACGCCGTGCAGGCCTTGGTGCAGAACAATGAGGGAAGCTGGGATTCGCCAGAAGTCATCGACGCGATGAATACCTACTTCGTCGAATTGCGGGACGCCGGTTGCTTCAACGAGGATGTCAACGCGCTGACTAACGATGACGCTGCAGCTCTCTTCCAGTCCGGCCAGGCGCTGATGTACCCGACCGGAAGCTGGATGGTACAGCAGTTCACTCCTGAGGCCATGTCGGATATGGAGGTCCAGATGATGCCCTTCCCGGCACTCGAAGGTGGTGAGGGATCGTTCTGGGTCTCCGGCGTGGGCTCTGCCTACTACATCTCCGCGACCAGCGAGGATAAAGACGAAGCGGCCTTGTTCCTTGACTACCTCGTCTCCCCGGAGATCGCTACTCAGTGGGTAGAGGAAGCTGGGTTCTTCGTGCCGATGACCGTTGATACGGACACGCTGGACGTGCCCCCCCTTGCCGAGAGCATCCTCATGGAGCTTGAGCGGGCGACGAACGACGAGATCGAGCTTGGGCACAACATCGATGTCCTCGCTCCGCCACGGTTCAACGAAACGATGCAGAACGGCTTCCAGCGTCTCCTCGCGGGCAATACAACCCCCGAGGAGTTGGCCGCGGAGCTCCAGGCGGCATGGGACGAGAGTTGGGAACCGCAAGGCACGCCTGCCGCTACTCCGGCATCGTGATCCGGTTCCAGAGCGTTGCGTTGGAGATTGATGGATAACCAATCGGGGGCAGGGCTGGGGCCCTGCCCCCGATTGGTCCAACGGAGAGAAGCATTGCCATGGCAGTGATGCAGGCTTCAGCCGGTCGAACCCGGGGAAACCAGTTCCGCAGGAGCTGGACGCGTTATCGTCCGGGCGTTCTCTTTCTCTTGCCGGCCTTCATTCTCTACGCGATCTTTATGATTTACCCCTTTTTCCAGTCGATTTACCTCAGCTTCACCGACTGGAACGGCGCCGACCCCGTGAAGAATTTCGTGGGGCTGGAGAACTACCGGAACCTCCTGACAGACAGCCTGCTCTGGAAATCCCTGCGACACAACCTCATTTGGGTGGTGATTGGCACCCTTGGGCCGTTGGCGATGGGGTTCCTGCTGGCAGTCATGCTCTCCAGCCGTCCGAAGGGCTTTACCCTCTTCCGGACGGCCTACTTTTTGCCGCAGGTTCTCTCGCCAGTAATTATCGGTATCGTCTGGGGCTGGATCTACAACCCCCTCTTTGGGATTCTCAATGTCGGCCTGGAGCGCATCGGCCTCGAGAACTGGACTCGCGGATGGCTGGGCGATCCTGCCTGGGCGCTCTATGCGGTGCTGCTCGCCGCGATGTGGGCCGAAACAGGCTTCGTCTTCGTTATCTTCCTGGCGGGCTTGCAGAATGTTAACCGCGACCTCATCGAGGCGGCGACACTGGACGGAGCGAATGCCTGGAGGCGCTTCTGGGACGTGACGGTGCCGCAGATGGCGAACGTGGTGACCGTGGTTGCGGCGCTGCTGCTGATCGGTGGCTTCAGCGTCTTCGACATCATCTTCGTGATGACCGGCGGTGGTCCCGCGAACGCAACGGATGTGATCGCGACCTACGCCTATACTGAAGCGTTTGTCCAGAACAACGTGGGGTACGCGTCGACGCTCACCTTAGTGATTACCATCATTACGCTGATCGCGTCGTATATCTTCATCCAATGGCGTGAGCGGGGGGAGGAGTAGCATATGGCGACGCATAACTCTTCACTGGACCGGGGATTGAAATCTCGCAGTCGCAGCTCTGACATTGGCTGGGATATCGGGCGCTACGCTTTGTTGATCTTCTTCCTGCTGGTCTTCCTCGTTCCGGTTCTCTGGATCTGGGCATCCGCTCTCAAGTCGTCGATCGAGATCTCGCGGAATCCATTTGCCCTGCCGCAGGAGTTCATGTGGGAGAACATCGAGCGGGCCTGGACGGTCGGCGGGTTCGACAGATATCTCCTGAATACGGTTATCTACTGTGCTGCAATCGTCACCGGTGTCGTGGCCCTGTCCTGTTTTGCCGGTTACGCGCTCGCCCTCTTGCCACTTCCGGGCAGGGGGGTTGTGCTTGGACTCTTCCTGCTCGGACTGATGGTGCCATTCCAGTCGGTGATGATCCCGATCTATTACTTGCTGCGTGACGTTGGCTTGCTGGAGACGTACTGGGCGTTCATCATTCCGGGCATCGCCTTGCGGCTTCCATTTGGCATCTTCCTGATGCGCGGCTTCTTCAAGGGGCTGCCAAACGATATCGCTGATGCGGCTCGGCTCGATGGGGCGAATGAGTGGAATGTCTTCAGGAGCGTGATGCTCCCGCTTGCGATTCCCGGCCTGTCGACGCTGGTTGTCTTCCAGTTCATCAATACCTGGAACCAGTTCCTGATGCCGCTGATCTTCGTGCAGCGCGATGAGCTCCGGCCCGTCGCCCTCGGGGTGATGTTCTTCTTCGGGCGCTTCACCGCTGACCGGGGGTTGATTGCGGCCGGTGTGACGATCTCCATGATCCCGATGGTCATCCTCTACTTGCTGCTGCAGCGACGCTTCATCGAGGGCATTACGGCAGGTGCGATGAAGACCTGATCCTTGCTGCGAGTGTCTCCTCAACATGGTTGCCCGGTGTGCGTTCTCGGTGATAATGCACATCAGGCTACCGTGGCGATCGAGCCGCGAGGGGACGACACACGATGACCGTAGACAAGAATATCTCGGGTGCTTCGCCGGCGAAGGTGGGGATCGGCTCCCCGGCGAAGGGTCTTCCCATTGCTGACAACGATGCGCCGGCTGATCGGCGCAGGGACAAGGGCTCCTTCAACACCACCCCTACAATCCGGCGGACGGGGTCGCTACGCTGGCCGACGACGCGGTGGCTGCGGGATGTCCAACTCCCTCACGCCCTACAGGTCGCGCCCTTCCGAAACTACTGGCTCAGCCAGATCGTGGCGTGGGCCGGCACCTGGATGCAGCAGGTCGGAATCCAGCTCGTGGTGCTCTCCCTGACGACCTCGGCGCTCGCTATCGGCATGATCAATATCGTGTCGGCCGTGCCGATGCTGCTGCTCAGCCTTACCGGCGGAGTGATTGCCGACCGGTTCAATCGCCGGCATATCCTGATGGCCTCGATGAGCCTGTTGGGCCTCTTTTCCCTCGTCTACGCCTGGTTGATCGGGACCGGCAACATCGAGTATTGGCATATCCTCGTCTTTGCCTCTTTGGGCGGGGTGGTCATGTCATTCCAGCTCCCGGCGGCCCAGGCATTTGTCGCCGAGCTGGTCCCCCGGGACGACTTGCCTCAGGCAATCGCCCTCAACTCGGCTTCGTTCAACTCCACGCGTATCGTTGGGCCGGCGCTGGCCGCGTCGGCGATCGGCGCGCTTGGTTTGGCGAGCGCCTTCATCATGAACGCCATTGCGTTACTGGCCCCGATCGGCACGCTCTTCCGGCTGCGGAAGGTGCTGAAGACTCCGGTTCGGGCGAGGGACTCAGGATCGCAGTTTGATGCGCTCAAACGCGGGCTGCGGTACGTCAAGAGCGACGACGGCACGATGGGGCTGATGCTCCTTCAGGCGGTGATCTCGTTCTTCGTCACCCCTCCCCTGCTGGTACTGCTGCCTCTCTACGTGACGAATGAACTGGGAGGCAGCGATAGCTGGGTGGGCATCATGCTTTCGTTCATGGGAGCCGGGTCGCTGACCGGGGCACTCGTACTCCTGCGTGGAAGCCGCTTGGAGTCCGCGGCTGCACGGCGCCTCATGATCGCAGTGGCTGGTCTGGCGCTGGGCATGGGCTGGATAGCGCTCTCGCAGAATCCCGTCATGGCGGTTCCCGGTGTGATGGTCGGTGGGTTCTCCTTCTCGATGGCGAACTCCCAGATCATGACGCGGCTGCAGCAGACGGCGCCCGAGGAGTTACGGGGTCGGTTGATGAGCCTCAACAGCCTCGCCTTCAACGGGGTGATGCCTTTTTCAACGCTCTCCCTCTCGGCCTTGGCGCAACTGATCGGTCTGGATATCGTCATTGGCATCAGCTCCGTGTTGCTCGCCCTTTGCGGCGTGTACCTGTGGCGACGCTATGTGTGGAAGGCATTCATCCCTGAGGTGATGCCCGGTTCCGGCGCGCAGCACTCCCTGTAAGCTCCTAACCTAATGGCATCCTGGATACCCTCTGCAGTGAACGACCGTGCCGGCTGGTGGTTTACGACCCGGCGGAGTCTTCCTCCGGCAATTGGGCCATCCGGGTCCGGCACTGATTACTCCTGTTGGAGGAGCATGCTGGCATGACCCCTGCGACCGCCGATGCAGGGGAGTGATCGTCATATTGATCCACATTGCTCCATTCCGCTAATCAGGAGGTTCTATCCATGTTCTTTCATGTCAAGGAATTGCAGTTCGAGGCGAAGCCGGATCGGCCGGATCCCGTCTATGCCAAGCGGCTCCAGGAATTGCTGGGTGGCAAGTTCGGTGAAATGACCGTCATGATGTCATACCTCTTCCAGGGGTGGAACAGTCGCGGTCCCGAGAAATACCGCGATATGCTGCTCGACATCGGGACGGAGGAGATTGCCCACGTCGAGATGCTCTCCGTGATGATCTCCCGTCTCCTGGACAAGGCGCCGGTGAAGGAGCAGGAGGACGCCGCCAAGATCCCGGTGATCGGTGCGGCTCTTGGTGGCGGCAACCCCAGCGACGTCATCTTCGCCTCCATGAACCCACAGCACGAGATCGTCAACGGACAGGGCGCGGATGCGAAGGACAGCATGGGCGTGCCGTGGAGCGGCGCCTTCGCCACTGCCAGCGGTAACCTGATGGCCGATTTCCGCTGGAACCTGATGGCGGAGTCGCAGGGCAACTTGCAGGTGAGCCGGCTCTACGAGATGACCGAAGACCAGGGCATTCGCAAGATGCTGTCGTTCAACCTGGCACGCGACATCATGCACCAGAACCAGTGGCAGGCGGCGATCGAGGAGCTCCAGGCCGACGGCCTGCACCAGTTCCAGGTCCCCAGCCCCTTCCCGTTCGACCGGGTGAACCTGGAGCAGGCATACACGTGCTGGAATTGCTCGACGGGCACGGCCAGCCAGGAGGGTCAGTGGGCCAGCGGGCCGACACCCGATGGCAACGGGGAGTTCGTGTACCTGGCCGATCCCAAGCCTCTGAGCAACGACATCGGGGAGCTGGACCAGGCTGACCCGCGCTTGCACGGCACGCCCAAGCAGCCAATGCCGCCGATGTCCAGCGGGCCGAACCCCATCTCCGGCCAGGACATCCCCAAGAACGTGAAGAAGAGCGCGGTCACCAGTGGCGGCCAGATGTAACAGCAGCGGCGCACGCAACCGATAGTCATCACGCAACCACGATCTCCCGGAACCTCTTCCGGGAGATCGTGGTGTGTTTGCCCACGGCGCATCAAGTGTCGCCAGAGCAATGGGCTATCTCCCAGCAGGACCCCTGATGCAGGAACCGATCAACGACATTCGGTGCGCTCCGCCATCAGCGTGAGGGCGATGAGGATTGCTCCGGATCACGTTCTGCATCAAGCGACAGCGGTCGTCCGTCTTCCTCTGCCTTGGCGAGCTCCTTCTCCGCCTCCTCCTCCACGATCTCGGCGATGGGAGGCTGTTGCGAGAGGCGTTCCTCCGCGACGTCGGATCGCATCGCGGCTAGCAGCGTGGGGCGATCCTCGCGGACGCGGAGCCGCAGCCAAAAGAACTCACCGAGCACACGCAGGACCGCCAGGGTCGGCACTGCCATGATCGCCCCGACCGCGCCGAACATGCTGGAGCCGGCGATCACGCTGAAGAAGATCATCAGTGGATGCACCCGCACGGCCGATCCCTGGATGCGCGGGGTGATGAAGTTCGCCTCCAGCTGATTGATCACGACGTAGAGCAGCGTGGTCAGCAGGGCCAGCTGCCACGAGATCGTGAGGGCGATCGCGACGGCGGGGATCGCACCGAGGAAGGCGCCGATATAGGGCAGGATGGCCGTCATTGATGTCCACAACCCGAGAAGCAGGGCATATGGAACCCCGAGCAGGGTGAGGCCGATGAAGGCGGCCACCCCTTGGATCAGGATGGAGGCGAGGAGGCCGCTCAGGTAGCGGGAGAGCGAGTAGCCGAGCGTATCCCAGAGGACGACCGCGTCGTCGCGGTAGGCGGGCGCCCACATGCGGACGAAGGAGTCCCTGAACCGGGGGATATCGGCGAGGAGGTAGATGGAGACAAAGATCACCCCGAACGTCGTGATGAGCAGGTTCACTGAACGGGTCATCC
>JAUJLY010000149.1 GCA_030447145.1 Thermomicrobiales bacterium | reverse complement strand
GATGTTGAGCTGGGCAACCTGATTCACACGCCGCCGAAGCGGCACAAGAAGCTGGTTGGTGATCGCCAGCTGCTGATCGTGCGGAGTCTGGATATCGACGATGAAGGTGAGGGCCGCAGTCTCTACCGCGCGCGCGAGGTGATGGACGAGGTCATCGGCCAGATCAAGCGAGCGATCGAGCATCTGCGCGATCTTGGATATGCCACCTTCGTCATCGCGTCAGATCACGGTCACATGCTCGTTCCCGAGATACCCGCGGGTGACGTCATCCCGGAACCGGGAGGCGAATGGCTGTACCGGAAGCGACGAGCGGTAATCGGGACTCGGCACGGCTCGGCAGAGGGCAGTCTGGTGCTGCCGGCATCAGACCTCGGCATCCAGACCGATCCTCCTGGATTGGACGTAGCGTATCCAACCGGATACAAAACGTACCGGGATGATGCCGGGTACTTCCATGAAGGGTTGTCACTTCAGGAGTGTGTCATACCCCTCATCACACTGCGGGCAGACGCGATCGAGGCTCCCATTGGCGGCAGTGAGCAGGTGGTGATCAGCTATAGATCGGACCGTTTCACCACCACGGTGATCGGACTGATGGTGCAATTGACATCACTGCTGACTCCGGAACTGCCCGTTCGGATCGAGGCGTACAGCGGATCTACCGCAAAGGCGGACCGTGTCGGTCATGCGGCGGACTGCGAAGCCCGCGATCCCATTACCGGCGAGGTGACGCTTCGCACCGGCGAGGTGACCCAGGTGCCGGTCCTCATCGATCCCAGTTTCAGTGGCAATGCGGTTGAAGTCCGGGCGATCGACCCGCGAACGAACGTCGTCCTGGCTCGGCTGCCCCTGAAGAACGCGCGACTGGATTGAGCGAGATGATAGAGACCGTCGTCACGGGACTAGACCAGCTTGACCAGCTTCTCCTGCGGACGTTCCCAGGCAAGGTCGTTCGCAAGGACCTGCTGCACCAGATCAAGGGCGGCGAGAACGTACCGTCCTACGTGCTGGAGTACCTGCTCGGGCGGTATTGCGCGTCAGATGATCCGCACGAGATCCAGCTCGGCATTGAAGCAGTCAAGCAGACACTCCGTGACAACTATTTTCGTCACGATGAGGCGAACAAGGCGCAGTCGCTGGTGGAGCAGCGGGGTCGACACCGCTTCATCGATCGGGTGGAGGTGCGGTTCGTCCCCAGTGAGATGAAGTACTGGGCCTCGATGGACAACTTCAGTTTCGACCGCATCCACGTCAACGAGCGCTTCTACCGCCAATACGATCGACTGCTCGAAGGCGGCATCTGGGCAATCGTTGACCTGGAGTACCGTGCCGACGAAGACGAGGACGCCAGTCGCAACCGTAAGAAGAGCCCGTTCCACATCGCCGATATGCGTCCGATCCAGCTCGCTCGTTTTGACTTCGAGGAGTATTGCGACGGACGTCGCGGATTCACCACCGAGCAGTGGCTGGACGTCCTGCTTCGCAACACCGGCCTGGACCCGTCGCGCATGGAACGGCGGCTAAAGCTCGTCATCCTGTCTCGCTTGATCCCCTTTGTCGAGCGGAACTACAACCTGATTGAACTGGGACCGCGGGGCACGGGCAAGAGCTACGCGTTCAGCGAGATGTCGCCCTATTCCATCCTCATCTCCGGCGGGAAGGCAAGCAGCGCGAATCTTTTCTACAACAATGCGCGGCGGCAGGTAGGGCTCGTCGGGCACTGGGACATCATCGCCTTCGACGAGGTCGGCGGGATGAAGGTCCAGGATCCGGACACCATTCAGATCATGAAAGACTATATGGCGAACGGCCGATTCAGCCGTAGGGTCACCCAGGTGATGGCTGACGCGTCATTCGCCTTTGTTGGCAACCTCAATCAAAGCGTTGACACGTTGGTCCAGAACGCCGGGATGGATCTGTTCCAACCTCTGCTCAAGGAATTCGACCTTGCGCTGATGGACCGATTGCACTTCTATGTGCCCGGCTGGGAAGTGCCTAAGAATTCGAGCGATCTCCTTACAACCCGTTATGGATTCGTCACCGATTATCTGGCCGAGGCGTTTCGCGTACTGCGAAAGGAAAACCGCTACGACCAGGTCGGGCGACACTTTCGCTTTGGCTCTCACGTCGAGGGACGCGATGCCACCGCGGCGCGAAGAACGGTCAGCGGTCTGTTGAAGCTGCTCCATCCTGACGGTGCGTACACTGTGGACGAGATCCGCGATTACGTTGAACTTGCGCTCGAAGGTCGGCGTCGGGTCAAGGAGCAACTCAAGAAGCGCGGCTCGTTCGAGTTCTACAAGACGAGTTTTTCCTACATTGATAGGAGCGGTGCCGGAGCAAGGGGGAAGTGGTGCGATCTCCCAGGAGCCCTTGCCACTCTGGACGGTCTACACCGGCGCGGTCAACAATGACGGCAACGTCGCACTCTACCGCATCGAGATTACCCTGACCGCTGGCACAGGCAAGCTGCGGATGCCATCCGGGCTCGAGCGCGGGCTCAAGGAGTCATTGCAACGGGCATGGTCCCACCTGCGGTCGATCAAGGACCGAATGGGCTACGAACCGTTGCTGGCGCACAGGGACATCGTCGCCGAAGCGATCGATCTCTCTGGTGGCAGGGTCGAGTGAGAGTGTGGCGTGGGCTTTCTGGCGGCCATGCTCTCCGATGAGGTACGAGGGAGAGAATCACGACGAGCGCCATAACAGGTGACATCCTGGCAAATACGCCAATGGCAAGAGAAAAAACTAATGCACTACCGGCAAACTTGAAGGAATAGATCAAAAATTCGGCCGGAAGGCAAGAGCATTTTTCTCTCACACTTTGCAGAAGGTTGTTATGGCTCGGGTTCTCGTAGTAGCCCGCGTCGAGCTCGAGGAATTTACCAGACATTTTCACGTGCACGGTTCTATTCGTCTCAAGTGTTCGTAACTTGAACAGGTAGTCTGATACAGTAGCGGAAATTTTGATGACACCCAGAAACCCGACGTAAAAGGCGAGATCGACAAGTACCTCTCTTCGTGCTCCACGCTCATAATGTCGAATAGCGTAGCAAAGTAAGCGCACCGTGGTCGCCACAAGGCTGAGCCACGCTAGAAAGGTGTCTTTTGCAGTACGGATAATGGGTATCTGTTTCATTGTTCGGCCGTTGGTATCTGACGGTGACTGGCGCCGGAGATTAATGCTAGTGGTCTATCATGGCTGTTTGCCACCGTTCGCGCGCCCAGCCGATTTAAATGGCAAATCAGCCGTGACGCACCACCAGATGAGGTACCAGCTGTCTTGCACGCCATCGGCGGAAATACTGCTAGAGTTGTGTAAAAGGGAGGGATCTCCTCAAAGGATCTCGTAGGTGTGTCACTGTAAAAACAATTCCGAAGATGCCGGTAGCAAGCAGTACGATCGTCGCCCCGGACGCGAGGTCATACCAATATGAGAGAAACATCCCACCACCACCGCATCCTGCTCCAATGAGCATGGAGAGGCTTAGTAAGCGGCCAAAATGATCAGTAACCAGTCGAGCCGTTGATGGGGGGATCACCAATGCTGCAGCAATTAGTGTCACACCAACTACATTCATTGCCGCCACGATAGTTGCTGCCAGGGCCAGCGAAAAACCCGCTTCTACCCATCGCGTTGGCACCCCATACGTCGCTGCGATCTCTGCATCGAACGTCGTGAAGAGGAGCTGCTTATATCCAATGAACACAGCGGCTGCAACAACGACGGTTACCGAGCTGATCACGGCAAGATCACCTGTTGTTACTCCCAGAATATTGCCAAAGAGCGCAGCTTCGAAGTTGCGAGTGAAAGACCGTTCCTTGCTGATCAGTGCCACACCAACCGCGAATGACGCTGTCGTTACGATTCCAATCGACGCGTCAGCGCCAACCTTGTGTCGGTGTGTCACGGCATTTATCAAGAGTGCCGAGAGGAACCCCCACAGGCCAGCTCCTAGGTAGAAGTTCCAGCCGATTAGGTGGCTAACGACCGCTCCACCGAACACAGAGTGTGAAAGCCCATGGCCGATGTAGCTCATTCGGCGCAAGACGACGTAAACGCCCAGCAACCCGCACAGGGCTCCGACCAACGTCGCTGCTGCTAATGCATGGCGGAAGAACTCATACCCGAGCGGTTCGACGAATGCCTGCATCATATGCCTCTGTGTCCCTCAACGACCGATCCGTTCTGCTTGCTCAATAGTTAGAAAGCGCTGAAAGTCTGCATCGGGCCTTAGGGGAGTGCCCACTGCGCCATCCTGCAGGATCTGGAGTCTTGTCCCAAACATTCGGCTGAGGACGCTCTCCGTGAACACCTCGCACGGAGGGCCTTGGGCGATCACCGAGCTGTTGCTATCCATACAGACGAGCCATGGAAGCTGAGCAGCGATGGTGTTCAGTTCATGAGTGGTCATGACGATCGTGACGCCCTCATGGTGAAGGTCCATGAGGAGAGACAGAATGTCGTCTCTGGTCTTGACGTCGGAGCTGGCGGTCGGCTCATCGAGCACCAGTATGCTCGGATGTCCAACCAGAGCTCGAGCCAAGAATGCCCGTTGCTGCTGTCCTCCGGAAAGCCCCCTGATCTGTCGTCGGGCCAAACAGTTAATGCCGAGCCGCTCCAGCGTTGCTGACACGACGCGCCGGTCCTTTCGACTCAGCCATGGGAACGGGCCCATCTTCGGCGTTCGGCCCATGACGACCATGTCCTCGAGGGTCACCGGGAAGGTCCAGTCGATCGTCTCGAGCTGAGGCACATACCCAATATTCGGGGGAGGGTGGGCCGCTGTTACCCGGTACCCCCCAACCGTGATTTCGCCCTGTATTCGTGGGACGAGTCCAAGCAACACCCGAAGGAGCGTCGTCTTGCCTGCGCCACTCGGCCCGACGATTCCAACGAACTGCCCTGTCGGCACGACCAGTGAAACATCCCGGAGCACGGGTACCGCACCGTAACCGCATGTCAGTCTTCGGATCTGAATCATTGGAGCAGAGCGCACGATCGATGGCCTGGCGGCAGCCTGAGTGACCATGAGAATGACCTCCATGCCTGTCCCGAAATGGCTGAAACAGCAAGCTACGAGAGATTTGTGTCGTAAGGAGGGATGTCGCTGAGCACCTGGATGTCACCTCCCAGAGCCGTGACCATTACCTCGACGTTGTAGAGCATCATCCCAACATATGTGTTATGAGGATCTCCCGGGTCACCAGGAGGATCATCATCTCGGAGTTCGTCGACATAGCGGGCACCGGCCTCATCAGCGATCTGCTCCAGCACGTCGCTCGGGAAGACTTCAGAGCCGAAAACGGCCGGCACGCCTTCGGCTCTAATTTGGTTGATGAACTCTGCGACCTCTTGAGGGGAAGGTTCGGAGAAGTCCGCTGGTTGCGCTGCACCAAGGACAGTCATGTCATAGTGCTGTGCGAAGTAGGCCCAAGAATCATGATACGTGAGCAGTTTTCGGTTGTCTTCGGGGATCGTCCCGATGGCAATCATGATTCCCTCGTCCAGGCGCTCTAGCAGGGCGAGGTAACGCTCAAAGTTGTCTTGATAGTATTCGGCATGGACCGGATCACGCTCCTGGAGCTTGCCAGCGACGAGTTCTGCGTAACGCATCGCGTAAGGCACGTTTGTCCAAAGGTGCGGATTTGGATAGCCCCCCTCTTTCGGAAAGGAAAAGTCATACGCGTATTGGTCAGGAGAAATGGTCTTGTCGCCGAGGGTAAAGACTTCGCCCCCTGGCTTCAGGTTCGCCTCTGCGAGTGCAATCGTTGGCTCCTCCAGGCCCAGACCGTTCGCAATCAATAGGTCGGCTTGCGCAACAATACGCGCGTCAGAGGGAGCTGGCTCAAAGGTGTGGGAATTGGTGCCGTCTGGGACTATTCCGCGTAGATTAATTTGCTCACCGCCAATGTTACGTACGATTGAACTGATTGGAGCCACGGTAGTGGCAACATTGAGCCGGCCGCTTTCACTCTCGAATGCGTCGGACCATCCGCTCGAAGTAATGGATGATGGTGAGGCGGCTAGCGGCGCCTCTTCTGCTGCCGAAAGTAACGGCACTGGCACCAACAGGATAAGGAATAGCAATGAGAATCGCGTCGATTTCAACGATTTTCTGACCCAGGTCTGAAGGGCCGTGTCCACCATGCACCTCCTGGCCGTTACGAACGGTTGCATTCAGTTGCATCTGCAACCAAATGTAAGATACCATGGGAGCGTAGGATATCATCTGTTAGAGCTAGGGTCAATCGCTTATGCTACTCGGTGTAAGGAAGCCTCAAAGGAGGTGTGATGCACGGCAGGGATTGGACGGTGTCGAGTTGATAGGGCCGCATCTCACTATGTTTTGCATCAGTGTTCAGAAGAGCTAGATCACCGGTTCAATACCACCAGATGACAAGAGATCCCATGGACGAGACCGAGCGAATAGTATTGACTGCACGACTCCGATCTGCAGGACTGCGTGCAACGCCCCAGCGAATAGCCATTTTGGCTGCCTTGACGCTGGGAGAACACGTCTCCCCTGAGGAAGTCTATATGCGCGTCGACGAACTGATCCCAGGGCTCAACCGGTCCACCGTTTATCGCACTCTGGAGCTCTTCCAAGGTGTAGGGATTGTCAGCGAAACCGATCTGGGCGGAGACACCCACCACTACGAGTTACTTGACAAGGTGCGGCACCATCACCTCGTTTGCCAAGGTTGTGGCGTGATTTTGGAATTGGGGGATGAACTCATCCATCCTCTACGGCATGCAATCGCTGCGCGCTACGATTTCGCTTCGCAGATCGATCACTTGGCCATATTCGGGCTATGCGCCAACTGCCATAAGCAAGCTCCCCACTAAGGTTTGTTTCCGACTTGCTGGCTCCCTTAGACGTAGATTAGACGTAGCAGTCTGTTATGGCTGATCTGCCGGTGGCAGGGGCTGTGCGAGCGGAAGGCATCGGTCCGTCGTCCCACCGCTGGAGTCCCGTCATGGCCTACCCCTAC
>JAUJLY010000148.1 GCA_030447145.1 Thermomicrobiales bacterium | reverse complement strand
TGGGGCAGCATGTATGCGGGGGCGGAGAACATTCGGCTGGGGACAATGGAGGAGATCAATGGCGAGCCGGCACAGATCCTCACGCTCCATGCAGACCCGAGTGATGCCTGGTTCGCATGGTGGATCGGAACCGAAAGCGGCACGGTTTATCGAACTGCCATGGTCGCCCGCCAGCACTACATGGTCTGGGAATACTCGGGAATGGACGAGCCGCTCGTGATCGAGCGGCCACCCATCTAACTGTCGGATGACGATCAACGACGTCGACTCTGCACCAATCACGTTCCATGATCTCATCGCTCGTGCTTGCCACCGTTGCTTCTTTTCGGTGGCCACGCAGATTCGCGAGCAGGACGGAGACCGCAGCGGCTGGGGTGGGTGAGCGCGTCACCGGGTCGATACAGGCCCCGAACGATCACGCTCCCGGCTGCGCTTACTCCTTGACCGTTAGACTGGCCACCATCCCGGCCGTCTGGTGCGGCGTGCAGAAGTAGACGTACTCGCCTGGCACCTCAAAGGTGTGGCTGAACTCCTCGCCCTTGTTAACGATGCCGGAGTCCCAGGTTTCGGCGTCCTTCGGCAGCTTGACAAAGTCCGGATCCACGGCCTGCTCCGGATCAGCGGTCGAGGTATGGGGGATCGCACCAACCGTGGTCCATGTGACGATATCGCCCACGTTGATGGTGAGATCATCGGGAACAAACGTCAACTGGTCGGTCATCTCCACCACATGGTTACCGCCCGCTGCCGGTGAAGCCATCGGCGACGCACCAGGGGAAGCCATCGGCGATGTGCCGGGCGAGGCTTGCGGTGTGCCGTCATGATCTTCACCTTCGTGCGCGAAGCCAGCGCGCAGGCCGAGAGCACTAGCGGCGACACCGATCGCGCCGACGGAAAGCAACGCGCGTCGATCAAATCATTTCTGAGTCATGCGGGTCTCCTACATTTCTTACGCAATATGCATTGAAGTTCATAGCTGTCGTCAAGCCGGCTACTAACGACCGATTAATCAGACCTCAGCATCACCTGGCTCCTCTCTGGTCATGCAGACATATGCCTGCAAAGCCGCTTTTTACTGCCGGCACATTGAGTGCCGTGACACGTTTCGGCTATGGCAGGACGTAGATCGGTGGTGGCCATGACGGTCGCGACTTTTGCATAGGAGGTGCGCCGTGCATTGCCAAATCGGGCGCGATGCGCTTGCCGCCTGCCGGCCTTTGGTATATCCTACATTGTGTAAGAAATACGGGCAAGAGCTTGCGGCCATCCTGGCTGTTCCTCCCAGGGACGGTCTGGTGGAAAGAACGCGGGGCAATTCACCTACTGTACGGACTGCCGAGGACCAAGCGTGTGATGATCGGGACGAAAGGGAAGCTTTCCCGTGGATAGCAGCAGCATCTTCTTCGGCGGCTCAATTATCGCGGTGACTGTGGCTGGCATGAGTGCGTTGTTTGCGCTCTGCTGCATCTCGGTCATACTCCCTGCCTACTTCGCCAGATCCTTCCAAAATCGCCGCCTCCTGGTTGCGATGACCTTCCTCTTTGCGGCGGGCGTGGCAACCGTCATCCTTCCGATCGCTATGAGGGCTGCATTCGTACGGCGTCTCATCATCGATGAGCACACGGCAATCTATGTCACCGGTGGCCTCCTGATGCTGGTACTCGCCGTGTACGTCCTCCTCGGCGGTCGGCTCCATCTACCAATGCCCGGACGGCGCGCGGGCGGAGGCACTGGGCCGCTTGGCGGCTGCAGCTCATGCGGGATGGTCCGGCACGATGAGAGCGATCTCTTCGAGGCCTTTGATACGAAGTTCACACTGAACGCTCACCCAAGATGTCGGCTGAACCAACGAACTGGAAGAGGAGGAATGAATTGAAGTCTGACCAGAATGTGGCGGGCATCGCTAGCAGCCAATCGACCCGCCGCGACGTACTGCGCTGGGCCCGCGTCGCCACCCTTGGTGCCTCCCTCGCGCCCATGGGGACCAGGCGAGTCGCCGCTCATGACGGGAGCAATCCATCGGTAACTGCCTTCGCCAACGTCGCGCTGCCCCCGGACGTCGGCCAGACCGGGCATCACGTCTATGTCCCCGCGACCGGGCATACCCTCCGCGGGAGCTTCCTCGATTACTGGCGCGCGAACGGCGCCGCCTCCGTCTACGGCAATCCCATCTCCGAGCCCTTCGAGGCCGACAACGGTTACTACAGCCAGGCGTTCGAGAACGTGGTCTTCCAGTACCGGCCTGAATTCTTCTACACCCACGATCCAATCATGCGGCCGCTGCCGATCAGTGAGCTGGTGGACCGCCGAGAGAACTTGCCATGGGTCTCAGGCGGGCGGAGGGCCGGGAGTGGGAGTCGCCGGAGCGCCGCCTGGCGTCAGCTTGATCGTGGGAGCGACGAGGTTGCACGCGTCCTCGAGCGGGGCGGCATGTACGTTGAGGCGACGGGCCACACGATCAGCGGCGATATCCTCGCTTGGTACACCTTTAATGAAGGGCCGTTTTACCTCGGCGCTCCCCTAACCGAGCCGCTCGCCGAGCGCGAGACGACGATCCAGTACTTCGAGGGAGGCCTCGTCATGGCCGGGGAGGAGGGAGTCTCCCTGGCACCGCTCGCCAAGGAACTCGCCTCCAAGCTCGGTATCAACACGACGCCGGCTGAGCAAGGCGATCTCCCGGCGTATGATGAGCTGCTCTTCTGGACGGCGGACACCCCCTCTCCCCTGGGCGACCCTTACGCGCCGGGACCGAAGTGGATTGAGGTGAGCATCAGCCAGCAGACCCTGTGGGCCTACCAGGGGGACACCCTCATCCACCAAACCCTGGTCAGCACCGGACTTGACCCGAACCTGACCGAGCTGGGGATGTTCCATATCCGCCTCAAGTACCTGGAGCAAGACCTGGGAGGCTTCACCGACTCCACCGGGGAGGTGATCGGCTTTGGTGATGCACCCGATGGCACCGTTCCGTATCTGGTTGAGGATGTGCCTCACGTCATGTACTTCAACATGGAGGCGGAAGCACTGCATGGGACCTACTGGCATAACAACTTCGGGGCACCCATGAGCCACGGCTGTGTCAACCTGCCGCTCGATGTGGCGGAATGGATATACGGTTGGGCGCCGATCGGTACCGGCGTCTGGATCCACGAGTAGGCAAAAGAAAGTAGGAGTCCTGACGCGCCCGGCCCGTTCCCCGCTGCAAAATGTCTCCGCTCTGTTGTTGGAGGTCGAGCACGCTCTTCGTTGGGCAGGAATTTGATGGGTTACCCACTCCGTCCAGGGCGCCTCCGAGCCAGCGGGCTTCAACCTTGATCCGTCCATCGCAAAGCAATGCGGCAATCGTTGTGTCCACTACGACAAGTGGTATTGCGGCTTGGCGCTCTTCTCGGAGCTGGGCTGCGCGAAGCTGACCGGCATTACCGCGTAACGCCGTGAACCGTCAGAGACCCCGGCGGGATATTTCCCGCCGGGGTCTCCTGTTGTCACCCGCGCTGAGAGGGGTGAGCGGCTGCATCCCCCTCCCGAAAATCTGGATCCTGGTGCATGATGCTCCTGAATCAGGAAATCCGGCTGCCCCGGCTGATGCGTGAGCTGGGCCGGGGCGTTCGCACAAGAGGGGAATGCGTGGATGAATATCACTGTGGGCAAGGAGATTACCGACGAGAACCTGGTCGACCTGCGATCAACGTTCCCGGATGTGATATTCAGCTCGGTCGTCACGGAGCCCGAGGCGATCGGTGAGGCTGACGCCTACATCGGGCGGATTGCGGCGGATGACTATTACCGGTCCGGCGAGCGGCTGCGCTGGGTGCACTCAACCGGTGCCGGAATCGAGACCATCATCGCAATCCCGGAGCTGGTCGCGAGCGATATCGTGGTGACGAATACACGGGGGGCGCATGCGCCATTCGTAGCGGAGCATACGTTTGCCCTGATGCTTTCGCTCAACAGATACCTCAGCAAGTATGCGCAGGACCAGCGCGATCATCACTTTCATGCCTACGGGCGCGGTGTGCCGATGGATTCACTCTACGGCAAGCGCATGCTGATCCTCGGGATGGGGAATATTGGCACGGCGATCGCGCGGCGGGCGCTGGCCTTCGAGATGGACGTGGTGGGGCTGGATCTCCAAATCCCGGAGCAACTGGGTGGGGAGTACCCGATCCTGTCGATGACACATCTTGACGAGGAGCTAAAAACCGCCGATGTGCTCGTGGTCACGGTTCCGCTCACGGCGGAAACGGAAAACCTGATCGACGCCCGCCGAATCAGCGAGCTGAGACCGGGCGCGATGGTGATCGGGATCTCCCGCGGGAAGATCATCGACGAGGCGGCGCTGGCGGCGCGATTGCGCGAAGGGACCCTTGGTGGTGCGGGGCTGGACGTCTATAGGGAGGAGCCGCTGCCGCCGGACCACTTCCTGTGGGAAACGCCACGCCTGGTGATGACGCCGCACTGCGCGCCCAGCTCGCCTGATACCCGCAAGCGGGAGTTTGAGATCACCCGCGAGAACATCCGGCGCTTTGTCGAGGGCGAGCCGCTGCTGAACGTATGCGACAAGGTCGCAGGGTTCTAGAGTTTGTTATGAAGCTCGTACGCGTGAGCGATGGGTGGCAAGGAGGAGGCCATGAGTCCCACGGACCGGACAGAAAACAGCTCCTACATTGCAACCCGCCCCATCGGTGACGCCACGATCATCGTCGTCTCTGACGGGGAACTGCTCTGGGCTCCGCAGTTCCCGGCCCCGGAGGCCATGTTGAGACAGGCGATGCCGGAGGCGGACGCCTCTAACCGTGTCTGGTTGGGGCTGAATGTGGTCCTGATCGGGCTCGGTGATGCACGCATCGTCATCGACCCTGCGCTTGATGACCCGGGCACCACCTTTGAATGCCACTTCATCGGCACCTCCTCGATGGAGATTCGCCGATCACCTGGCCTTGGAGCCGCCCTCGAAGAGATCGGCTGGGTGCCTACGGAGGTGACCCACGTCGTCATCACGCACCCGCACGGGGATCACTATGCGGGTGTCATGGTAGAGCGCGACGGTGAGCTGGCGATTCGCTTCCCGAACGCCCGGCACTTCCTGGGCCGGGCCGACTGGGAGGGGAACCTGCAGCGCCAGGCGCGCAACACGGAGCTGAATCGCCGACTGGGTGCCGTGGATCGCGGTGGCCTGCTTGAGCTGGTGGGCGGGGAGCGAGAGATCTCGCCGGGGGTGCACTTGGTGCCGGCCCCCGGCGAGACGCCGGGACACATGGTGGTCCGCATTCAGTCGGCAGGGGAGGAGCTCTACGTCTTCGGGGACCTGTTTCATCACCGGTGCGAGGTAGAGCATCTGCATTGGGCACCGGCCCATGCCAATGCATCGCAACTTGAGATCACGCGCAGGAAGCTGTTTGGAAGGCTGGCACAGAGCGGTGCTGTAGCTGTGGCAGCGCATGAGCCCTTTCCTGGGTGGGGACGTATCACGGGGACTGGTGATCGGTTCCACTGGGAGCCGGCATAAAGCGAGTCACCCTCGACGATAGCTCAAGTGAACGCGTCCGGTGATCGTCCAATTGTTCGACCGGCATTCGCCTGTCCCACTCCCGCTGCATCCAGGCGCGTTCGACGGTGGACATTCAATCGAAGGACCGCTCTTATGGACCGGTTTGGGGACCAGAATGACCGTCTCTAGGATAGATGAAAGCCCCGGATCCGATTCCGGAGCTTTCTGCTTATAAGCTATTCATGTCCCGGAGCGGGAACTAGGCGTCGAGTGGCACTCCATCCTCGACTTTACGGACGGCCTCGGACACCTCTTGCCATGACGGCGCACCTTCCTGCGCGAAGAGGATCTTGCCGTCTTGCCCCACCACGAACACCGACCTCAGGATCCCGCCGTCAGGCTTGAGGGCTCCGTAGGCGCGTGCGGCTTCCTTGTGGTCGTCGACCAGGAGCTCGAACTCAAGCTCGTACGCATCGCAGAACTGCTTGTGGCTCTCGGCGTCGTCCGCACTCAAGCCAAAGGGTTCCACGCCGGCACCGCGAATATCCGCCAGACTGCGTTGGACATTGATCAACTGGGTGGTGCACCCGGAGGTGAAGTCTTTCGGATAGAACACGAGCATGACCCGTGATGACCCCGTGTGTTCGCTGAGCCGGAAGTCCTCTCCGGAGCCCGTTGTCGCGTGAATGTCCGGTGCGTCGGCACCAACCTCGATCAAGGCCATGTATGTAACCTCCTGACGGGATGGAATGGCAAGCATCTGGTCGAGAGCGGACGTCGCCCCCTCGCAAGATGATTTGTCACACCCGGATCGCAAGTTCCAGTCCCGCCTCCCGTCCAGGAGATACTGGTATGTCCACAGCGTTGAGGAATAGCCCACCTGATACTTCCTTGGACAATGCCGATCGCCGGTTCGTGGGCCACCGGACAGCACTCCCTGAGCAATCGCTCGGCTTTTGTCAGCAGCGGGCCGGCGCGCTCACGGCGACAAGCTCCGCTCGACCGGGATGATGATTCCCCGTGGGGTGCGGCGCGCTCCATGTTGAGGGCGAGGAGGCGGGAGAGGATGGTGTCCTCGTCAACGGTGGCCGGGTCCGGATCGTCCCAGCCGTAGGCCGCCCAGACGGCACGGTCGAGCGCGGCCTGCGCGTTCTGCACCCGCGTCGGTTCCTCGTTGTAGAGGTTGGTGAGCGCGCACTCCCATCCGCTTCAGTGGCGCCTCTCCGTTCTGGCTGGATACCTCAAGGGGTCGGGTATCAGATCGTCTCGCGCCGTGGAAGCGAGCCCTCGAACGGGAAGTCGAGGAATCCGGAATAAAACAGCACGCCGAGCAGTGAGATGACGACGCAGAGCACGATGAGGACGTAGATGCCGATCACGAGGCGTCGCAGCCATGGGCGCGCTCCCCGCGCCGTGGCCTTGAGGAATCGGAGAAGCAAGCGACACAGATCGGATGCGCAGCTAGTGTGATGGTGGGCGACAAGGGCGGTTTCGCCCTATGAGAGGTTTGTGGGAGCTGCCGGATGTTGCACCGCGAAAA
>JAUJLY010000147.1 GCA_030447145.1 Thermomicrobiales bacterium | reverse complement strand
CAGCACAATCAGCCAGGAGTGATCGCCACCGAACGCCACAGCCTCACTGTGCTGCCTGTGGTCGAATGCCTCAGGGGGAACTGTTGGGCGCGACGGCCTGGATGACTGCCTGAACGGCGTTGTAGAGCATGACAATGACGGCCACGAATAAGCCCGACACCAATGCGGTCAAACTTACGAGGAAGTAGTACGTCAGCTTCACCTGCAGCTCGCCGGCCTGCTCCGCCTGCCGGCTCGCCTCCTGGATGGGAGTACTCAACATGAGCATCAGCGTGATCGCCGCCACCATGTCCACAATCGCGATCAGCGCGATGCGCTGGATGCGGATGTAGAACGCGCCACTCAGGTCCTGGTTCAGGTTGCGCGAGAGGCTAAGCATGGTGAGCATCAGCGCCAGGATCCCTGCTGATCCACTGAGGATCGCTGTGGCAAGCGTGCCAACAGGGCTGGCCATCGCGAGCACCAGCTGCCGGGCCTGAGCGCCAGAGTAGAGGGTTCCGATGAGGAACTGCGACCCTACCACCACGCCACCAACAACGACACCGGCGATAGCCGCAGCTTTTGCGCCGACGAACAGGATGCGTCGCTCTCGCTCCTTCGCCTCATCCTCCTTCACTGGTGACTCCACGGCCATTCCCCAAGACTCCTCTTCGCTATCACCACCAGTGAAGAATGCGTTGCCCCGGCTCGTCGCACATCAAGTGCATCATTCTCCTGCGTGATAGACCTTGACGGCTTCCGCCAGATGGGTGAGCACATGGGACGCGTATTCGTAGGTTGATTCGGCGAGCGCGCCGCAGATCACGTGGGCGACGCCAGCGTCCCGGTAGGCGCGCAAGCCCGCTGCCACCTCTTCCGCGGATCCCGTCAACGCTTTTTCAGGATCGATCGGCTCGTCCTCGGCAATGCCCGGCCGCGGGTAGCCAACGTTCACACCGACGGTGATGTCGATGGAGGCTGGATCGCGTCCCATCTCGGCACAGGCAGCCTCCAGTTCCGCACGCCGCTGCGCGATACCGGCGACCGGACCAAACCAAGCCGTGTTCCAGGCATCGGCGAATTTCGCGGTGAGGCGCAGCATCCGCGGTCCCTGGCTCGCAACCAGGATGGGAGGTCCGCCGGGCCGGGGGCCACGTGGGCGGATCTCGCAGTCCAGCGCCGAGACATACTCGCCGTGGAAATCTACCTTTCCTTCCCGGCTCAGTGATGTGATGATCTCCATCGCCTCCTCAAAGCGACTGACCCGGTTGTCGTAGGGATAGCCGAATGCGTCGAATTCCGGGTGATGGTATCCCGTCCCCAAACCCAGGATAAGACGTCCGTTGCTGATCTCATCCACGGTCGCCGCCATCTTGGCCAGTAACGCCGGATTCCGCCACAAGGCAGCCATGACGAGCGTGCCGAGCTCGACGCGTTCAGTCGCCTCGGCTAGGGCCGCCAAGATCGACCAGTCCTCCCATACCCCGAAGGTCATGTCCTCCTCGAAGCGATACAGGAGATGGTCATAGACCCAGATGGAGTCGAGCCCTGCCTCCTCGGCCTGGAGCGCCAGGGCACGGATCTCCTGAAACGACGGGGGACGGCCCAGATCAGGGGACTCCCCCAGAGGCACGATGAGTCCAATCTTCACAGCTGTTTCTCCCAAGGCGTGTCCGAGCCAGAGTGTCGTGTATTCCTACCGTGCAGGATACAGACAGACGCTCCTGCTGGGAACCGATGTCTGTCCGCGGTCAGGCTTTTCCCCAGCAAAGCCCCTATCACTGACTGCGCCCCTATTGAGATAGAAGGTGCTGTTTCGACGGCGTAAGGAGGGGACCCAACGATGCCCAGCACCCTTCGGTCAATCTGGGTCGGACCCCGATGCTATCAGGAGCCACGTCAACGTCTATCGTCACGGGGGGGCGGTTTGAGGCAGGTGTTCACTACGGCCGGCACCATGCCAAACGTCATGCTTCCCACCTGCTGCACATGGGCGAGAGTCAGCCGGTGGATACTTCCCTGTGCATACCGATCAGGCGGTTGGCATAGGCTCGGGTCACAGTGGTATGGGGAAGACACAGGATGAAGGCACCGGAACTTGCGTTCGTCAGGTCGCAGCGTGTTGCCCGGCTTGCGACGATAACCCCGGACGGGACGCCAGCGCTTGTGCCGATCTGCTTCGCCTTGCTTGGCAATGACGACCCGGTGCTTGTCAGCGTCCTTGATGAGAAGCCAAAGTCGGTGCCGGACAAGGACCTTGCACGTGTCCGGCACATCCGTCGCGAGCCACACGTGAGCGTGATCGTTGACCACTACGATGAGGACTGGTCACGGCTTGCCTTCGTGCAGGTCAAGGGAACCGCTCGCCTCATCGGGCCCGACGACCCTGCACATGTTCCTGCCATCGCGGCTCTGCGCAGCAAGTACCCGCAGTATCGGTCCATGGCAATCGAGCAGCGGCCAGTGATAGTGATCCAGCCATACCGGACGACATCCTGGGGCATCTGAATCACTCAGGAGTAATGGCGTGGCAGGCGTGCCAGCTCCCGTCGGCCCAGTGTCCATCCCTGTCCAATGGCTATCTGCAGTCCGTGACCCTCGGGGGAAAGGAACACTGCCACCCGGATGGCGGCGTTCCTGATGGTGCTTATGGACGCCCAATCTGGCTCAGGTCTGTAGGACCTCCAGCGACGTTGGAAGATTGTCACCAACGACAGGGACGATTGCCAGGAGCGTCAGGATCGTTATGGCTCGCCTGGTTACGTCTGTCTGATTCGCAGCATTCAGGATTCCTCCTGGGCCGATTGACGTGCGCGCGCCATGGCCTCAATTCTCATGAGGCTTGCCTCCATCACCCTCGCCGACCGCTGGATGGCCGCCAGCCCGTCAAGCCAGGCGTATGCCTCGTGAATGCGCCCCTGATTGATGCGGCGCTGAAGCAGCTGCGTATAGCCATACATGACCGAGAGAGGCACCCGGAGTTCCCCAAGCGCGCGATCTATCTCGTCATCCTCCAGGTGGCGATGTTGCCCTTTGGCACGTTGCTTGTCATTGCGTTCCATGGTCGGTCTTTACCCTCACACACGATAAGAGTCCCCCTTCTGCGCGGGGACGCGCAATGCTCGTGCCGGGACCACATCGCAGGTACCGTGCTTCGCTCCATGGCGTCAAAAGGCGTGAACATCCCAGCCGTAAGGGGACGTCAGTGTGAGGCACCGGGTTCCAGTCACGACTCCCTGTGCGGAGAAGATCGTCGCGGTTTATAGTGGCTTCCATGAGAAAACCGGGCATCCATCAGGCTTGAAACTGTCACAGGGTGTCGACAGGATCCACAACGCCTGAGGCCACGATGACGTCTGGTCAGATGAGGAGACAGGTATGATGCGCGATCAGCAGCGGTGGGCCTACTGCGATGTCCGGCCCGATGGCACGATCACCTACTACGGCATCGCGGAGGGCCATCGCACCCAGGCCCGGCCCAATGTCCATGCCGTTGATACCAATCGCTGGGTGGAGGAAGCCGTTGCCTGGCTTGGCTGGCAGGGCTGGGAGCTGGTTAGCGTCGTGCACGGGGAGGGGCGCACCTTTTACTTCCGTCGGGCCATCGCCGAGCGTGCCGCCGAGGTGGAGGCGGAGAACATTGGCATGGAGGTCGTCAACATGGCTGTTGCCGAGGAGGATCTGGTCCTGGACGCCGATGCCGATGCTCGCTCAATCAATCCGGCTCGCCTTATCGAGGAGGAGTTCCTGCCCGAGTAGGGAACACCGGTAGGGGCCAGATCCCTTTCTCTGTCCGCTCCTTGGCGGCAGGGTTTGGGGCACCGCGGGTTCCTGGGAGACAAGAGGATAGCCACATCCGCGCACGGAGGAGACGCAATGGAGTCGATTCTCGTCAAACTGTTCGAGCATAACCAGTGGGCGAACCTGCGTGCCGTCGATGCGTGTGTGCACCTGACCAATGCCCAGCTCGACGCCACCGTGCAGGGCACAGCCGGCACCGTTCGGGACACGCTGATGCATATCGCTGGCGCCGAGCAGCGCTACGCAATGCGGTTGAGTGGCCGCCAGCCCACCTACGGCGAACGCGACGGCTGGCCGGGTGTCGATATGCTGAGGCAGGCGCTCGACGACAGTGGCCGTGTGCTGATCGAGTTGGCTGGGCGTGCCGACCCGGACGAGGTGCTGGAGGGCGAGTACCAGGGTCAGCCCTACAAGCTACCGGTCTCAACCATCTACGTGCAGGCGATCAACCATGCCACCGAGCACCGCTCCCAGATCGCGACCATCCTGACCCAACACGGCATTGAGCCGCCCGACTTCTCCGGCTGGACCTGGGACAGAAGGTGATCGAGTTTTTCGGAGTGGGAGCCACGGCCGTGTGAATCGGGGTATACGGCCCATGGTCATGTACGGGACAGCACGCCCGGGTCGGGTTTGTGCGGTCCACCGCCCCGACGGGCCAGTAACTCGAGAAACCGATCCTGTCGGTGTAGCGACGGTCGTTGGCAACAGGGCAGGAAACCCACGAAACCTCGAAGAGCGACCTGCTGCCCGAGTTGTTCAAGCCGAATGCAAGGTAGTTGCTCGTCCGGTTCGCGAGAAAGCGGAATAGGGGTCCGGTACTTCAGGTGATCGGGGAGCGCCTAGTTGACGTCGGCATCCGTAACTCTCAGAAAGTAACGCGTCGGATTTGGTAGGTGGTACGGCACCCGGATCACATCAATAATGATATTGACCCTGCGCTGAGCCGTGGACGTACGAGGATGTGCCCACTCTCTCCAGGAAAAGTCCCCGCTGTTCGCGGTCCAGGTTGATGAGCAATGCCTCCTGTTTCGGCTCGATGGCCTGGCGATGTGTGCTCCTTAGCGCTTCATGGAGCGGACGGCCGTCCATTGTGCTGGGAATATCCTTGTTGAGAAGCGTCAGGATTGTGGGCGCCAGATCGATTGCGCCGGCCGGGATGGTGGAATGCCGCCCTTCCTGGAAGGACGGTCCGCTGAGGATCATTAACGCGTGCATGTCATAGGGTGACGTCGAACCATGAGACGACTTGAGGGCTGCCTGCGTCGTAAGCGCATCGACGGTGCCTGGTATGCCAAAGGCATTCTGCTCTGCACTCCATGCGGGCGAGACGGCAAGGAGCGGCTGCCTGTCGTTTTCTTTCCCGTTCCAGAGCGTGGTGAGCGGGATGGTGGTGGGAAGATCGGCAGCCAAATGACTCCCGGCGAAGATGAGATCGCACCACGGCTGAGCGTACAGCCAGTCGATCAGGGGCAAGAGTTCTGACGCCGCTGGTGATGGTGCGCCCGGACGGGCATATATGTAGTCGCTGGCGGTAACGAGTTGAGGTAACGTGCGCAGTTCACGTTCTACCTGATGCAGGTACTCGCGGAGGGTGCTGTGGGCCTTCACTGTGGAATGACCGTGATCCGACATGAAGATGATGTCGAACTGGTCTCGTCGGCCAGTGTGCTCAAGCGTATCAATGAGGGTGCCGACACATGCATCGACGCCTCTCATTGCCTCCACGGACTCCGGTGACCCAAGCCCGAAAAGGTGAAGGCTGGCATCCGGTTCATTCAGCCACATGACGATCACGCGGTTTCGGTCATCCTCAAGATAGAGATCCCGTACGGCCCGGGTCGCATAGTTTGCTCGTGCAATCTGTGGCGTATTGGGTTCCGGGATCTCCCCCAGCTTCTCCCGTAGGTCATAGAGATCCGCAATGCCGTAGGCGGCACTGGTGTTGACGATGCGAGAGCGGTCATTGATGGTCCAGAGCACGCTTGTTCCGCTGGAACCAGTTCCCGCCACAGCGACCCGCTCATTGCTTTCCGCGAGCACATCGCTGAATGAGCGAGCCAGCAGTGCCTTCGGCACAAGAGCATCCAGGTGCTCATAGTTGCTAGTATCGACGATGTGGTCGTTTGTGGCACCGGGAACGAGCATGGTGTTGGCGACAATCCCGTGTTGACCTGGAGTTGCTCCGGTGGCCAGGCTGCTCATGTTCACGCGGGTATGTGACGGATACGAGGCGTGGTAGTCGGTTAGTCGTGTGCCGCTTGCCTCTAGTGCTGCCACGTTGGGCATCAGGGTAGGATCGTACAGGTCGGGGCGAAGGCCATCGGCGCCAATGATGAGCACGCGTCGCTGGATCGTCATCTGGGTAATTCTCTCCTTGGGCGATGGGGCGGCCATTCGAGTGTCAGGGTCAGATCGTCGGATCATGCATATTGTGCAGCGATACTGTGACGATAGATGTCCCGCACATACCGGGGCACTCCTCTCGGACAGGAGGAGGTCCTTTGCCGCGTCATGGCTTCTCAATATCTCAGGACTCGGAGATCTCGTCGAGCCCTACGGGCCTCAAATCATCAGGATCTCATTTTTGTGTGGGCAAACCCTGTCGCTGCATGGAGGGGGAGATGAACCGACTGACGTTCTTGGCAGCGGCAAGAGGTGGAAGGATGTCCGACGGCTGACCGGTAGCATGCGCTGCCTAAACTTCCAGGACATCCAAGTGTCGTCAGATCGTATGCGGCCAGATCGCTGGCGAACTGACCTCGGCAAGCCAGATGCCACGGCCCATCGCTTCGTCCTTGCCATACCCCTTGTCCAGGCACTCCTGTCGTGAGCATTCGGCAAGGATGTCGAATGGGCGCATGGTTCGCAATAGGGCTGGTGCACTTCTCTTCTCGGCTGGCGGAGTCATGGCTGTGTTCCTTCAATAAGAGCCAGGGTATGTGGACCCTTTGCTCCTTTATCTGTACTGGCACTCGGCGAAATTGTGCTCCTTTATACGCTGCAGTCACTGGCGCCTTTCCGGTCCATACTGCGCCATGTTCCCCCGCATCCGACAGGGCGAGTGGACATGCTGGGAGTTCACGCCGGTCCCGGTCTCGTGGGATACTGCCAACTGATATCGGAAACATGGAGACCAGTGAGGAGGCACGTTCGGTGATTCTTGAGACTCTAGACATCGATCCTGCCGCGCTGGAGCAGCGCACAGGATGGCAGATCAAGCCACAGGGTGCCTGCAAGGGCAATCAGTGCGTCCCACTGGCGT
>JAUJLY010000146.1 GCA_030447145.1 Thermomicrobiales bacterium | reverse complement strand
TCGAGGGGCGGTGGGGCGGGTACTCCCGTTCGAAGGCTTTGAGCCCTGCGAAGAAGAGGGACGCTAAGACGTTTGTGTGCGTATTGTTGTGGTCCCGGTGGAAGCTCCCCTTCCAGTGCGTCAGGATGACGGTGGGCCGATACTCACGAATCACGTCGGCGAGGCGCATTTGCGCCTCCTCATTGACCGGAAGTTCGCCGTCGGGGTACGGCATCATGACGTAGTCGGCGCCGAGGATCCCTGCAGCGCTCTTCGCCTCGTCCTCCTTGATCCGGAGGTATTCTTGCTCACGGGCATCCGGCTTTGAGTCGGCGTATCGGAGTGAGCGCCGGGGTTTGGAGCCCTGCCCGGCGGCCACCCCGTGGGTCCATCCGACTGAAGCAGAGTGTCAGAGGCCAGATTGACCTCGACAGTCGTCCGTCATTGAAGCGACAGGATGTCCGTCCATGCACAAGAACGTCACGCCAAGCAGTTTATTGAAACACTGACGGTCGTTACCAATCAAGGCATAAACGTCTGCGAGTCGGGCAGTTGCCACGATCGCCGCATCAGGAAGCTTGAGAGCGATGTGAGCTCGGACCACTGCTGTCTCCATCGCGTGTCTCTCGTCAAATGCAACAATCGCGAACCGTGGTAGCGCTACCAAAGCATCGCGCGTCTGCTCGAGGATGAAGCGGTCCCCTGCCCGTGCGGGTCGCACTAATGCTTCAGTGAGAGAAACCGCGGATATCACGACCGGGGCGCCGGCGTGAGTCAATATTAGGTCGACGAGATCGGAGATGGGATGCTCACTCGCGAGATAGGCAATAAGCGCCGAGCTGTCCAAACAGATGGGCTTGTTCGCTTCAACCGACCCGGCTAACACGTCCTCGATCACTCGCCGGGCTGGCCAATTCAGTCTCTCTCCCAACCCCGACGCTCCTCTTCGATGAATTGTTGAATGTCCTCCCAGCCGTGGAAATAGTCTTTCAAGATGCCCTCAGCCTGAGGAGGAGGTGGCATCGGACGCAGTTCGTCGTCTTCTTCGTGTACTCGCCGGGCTTCCATACGCCCCGCGCTGATGGTGAATTGCACCACGGTGCCTGGTTCCAGAGCCAGCGCCGCCATGATGTCATCCGGTAGAGGCAGTGTCTAATCCTCGCTCACCGCAACCCGGAAGGTCTAACTTTTAACGGGAGCCGCGTGCTCCGCCTGCTGATTTGATCTGTTGGCGGCCCTGCACGCCTCCTATCTGAGCCCGTTGGTGTCTGCATACGCCAAGGTCGAGCCCGTGGCCTGACATTTCTCTATCATCTCGTCAGTGTGGCAGAGTCTTGCTCACCACCCGACCCTGCTTCTGCACGGATTGGCCAGTGCGGCAGACCGGACACGCTTGCTTCCACCGCTGTCATGCCAACAAGTGGTCCTTCCAGCTGCCATGACGGTGCCGTGTCGCGGAATGCGAAGCATTCCGCTGGGTCGCGCCACGGCTTTCACGGGCTTGTCAGATATAGTAGCCTCCGAGCGGGATGTCTCGCCCAAGGGTCTTGGGTTTACACTGCGCGTTCGTCTCTGGTGAGAATGAGTGGGCCAAAATCAGGCAATAAAGAGAGCACCGGTGGATCTGTGGCGCGGGGATGAGCCGCTGTCGACAACCCGCGTCTATGGTGCCGGGTTTTAAGGACTAAGCCTATGGAAGAGGTGGTCGACACCGCCGGACTTTCGATGCTGCTCGATGCGTTGGCCGGCTCCATCGTTGTGGACTTCGGGAACAATCCTGAACTCTGCCTAATCGGCGTCAAGCGGCGAGGCGACGTCCTGGCTAAGCGGCTCCAAACCCGGCTTGCCGACCAGCTGGGGCATCAGATTCCGTGCGGCAGTCTCGACATCACGATTTATCGAGACGATTTTGACAGTCTGGGCGAGCAACCCGTGATCGGGCAGACGGAGATCCCCTTTCCACTCCACGGCCAAACGGTCGTCCTGGTTGACGACGTCCTCTTCACCGGCCGGACGGTCCGCGCCGCACTCGACGAAATCCTCGAACTGGGCCGTCCAGCGCGTATTGTCCTGGCCGTCTTAATCGACCGGGGGTGGAAGGAGTTGCCAATTTGCGCTGATCTCGTCGGCCGGCATCTCACCACCGAACGCCTCGATGACGTCCGGGTATTCCTCGCCGAAACTGACGGTCGTGATGCGGTGGTACTCGATCACGGCCGGCATAACGCCGATGACTAGGATCTCCCCCGCTTCCACGCCAATGGTTGATGTGCAACGTATCGGTGAACGCCTCCGGGCCTTCGCCCGAATTGGTTACAGCCGGGACGGTGCCATCAACCGTCCGGCCTTCTCCCGCCAAGATCTGCGCGCCCGTGAGCTCCTCCTGCACTTCATGGACGAGCTTGGTCTGCAAACGCGCGTCGACGCAATTGGAAACGTCTTCGGTCGCTTAGGAGATGACACAAACGAATCAGCGCCGTCGGTGCTGGTCGGGTCACATTTGGACACAGTGCCAGAGGGCGGACGATTTGACGGATCGATTGGCGTTGTGGCGGCGCTCGAGATCGCTGCAGTGTTGCAGGAGCAGGGCAATTCTTTGCGGCATCCGCTTGAAATTGTCTCCTTCGCATGCGAGGAGTCCAGTCGCTTCGGTCGGGGTACAATCGGCAGCGGAATAGTAGCTGGGGCCTGGGATCCAGATGAGATTCTCGCACTGCGCGACGCGAGGAACCTGCGGTTGGGGCAGGTAGTAGAACGCCTAGGGCTAGATCCTCGACGAATCGCATCAGCACGATGCCGTCCTGAGGATTTTACAGCGTACCTAGAGCTGCACATCGAGCAGGGACGCGTGTTGGAGGTGGCCCGCGCGCGTCTAGGCGTGGTTGATGCCATAGCTGCCCCTACCCGATTCCGACTGCGACTAACTGGCCGTGCGGATCACTCGGGCGCGACACCGATGCCGCTGCGTCGTGACGCACTCGCTGGGGCAGCAGAGGTCGTCCTTGCTGTAGAGCGGATCGCCAGCGCCACCCCTCGCGTGGTTGGTACCGTTGGGACATTACAAGTCAAGCCCGGCGCAATCAACGTAGTCCCGGGTGAGGTCGAACTGGGCATTGATGTTCGAAGCACTGACGGCGCGGACAAGGCGCGCGCAATCCAGGACCTTCAGGAAGAGATCGTGCGCATCGCTCGCCTACGTGAGCTGATTCCAACTACGGAGCTTCTGAGCGACGAAGAGCCAGTGACCCTCAATTCGGGCTTAGTGGCGATGCTCGAGCACCATTGTCAAGCCCACCGCGTGCCGTCCCTGCGATTGGCATCAGGAGCGGGACATGATGCCATGCAAATGGCTAGGCTCTGCCCTGCCGGCATGCTGTTGGTTCCAAGCCGCGGGGGCATCAGTCATAACGTCGCCGAGTGGACGGATTTTGATGACATCGTCGTAGGGATTCAAGTGCTTCTGAATGTCACCCTTGAGCTCACAGCGGGCCATATGTCACAGCTAGGCAAAGGGGCGGCACCACCACTGCCCCTTGACGCCCACGACCGCCGTTGATAGCATTCGCAGCCCAATGTTGGATAGCGACAGGTGGTGGTACTTGTCGCAACTCCGGTCTTAATGGTGATTCAGGCCGCACTCGTTCAGATAGGAGGGACAGAGATGGTGCTTGATGATCTTGTCGAGCAACTCGTCGCGGGTAAGATCTCTCGGCGGCAACTCGCAGTGCGCGCGGCAAAAACGGGGGCGCCACTGGCTTTGCTCGCTCCCCTCCTCGGTAAGGCGCCACGAACCTTGGCGTCGATGCAGCCCGGGACTTGCGGGCAACTCATCGTCGGGCTCGTCGCAGAACCTGTGGCACTCGACGGGGCACAAGTGACGGACGTCAATTCCGCACGTGTGATCAGGCGGATCACCGAGTCATTGATTGGCTTCGCTGACGAGAAGGCCGAACTTGTTCCCCTGCTCGCAGAATCATGGGAAATATCCGACGACGGGCGGGAGTACACGTTTAAGCTCCGACAAGGAGTCAAATTTCACGATGGCACACCTTTCAATGCTGAGGCAGTCAAGTTCTCGCTTATGCGGCAAATCGACGAAGCGCATCCCGCCAACGCCCTCGGGACCTATCCGTTTGCGAGTTTTTACTTCGGCAGCATTGAGAGCATTGAAGTGGTCGACGACCACACGGTGAAGATCATCCAAAAGGAACCGCGGGCATCGTTGCCGGCGGCGCTTGCCTCTGCAGCGGCGGGCATTGTCAGCCCAACCGCCGTGGAGCAGTACGGTGAGGATTATCCTCAGCAACCAGTGGGGACCGGGCCCTTCAAGTTCAATAGCTGGGAGCCGGGTGTTGCGGTCAATCTGGAGGCGAACGAGGATTACTGGGGCGAGCCAACGAACTTGGAAGCGGTAATTTTCCGGCCCTTCACCGAGGATCAGACGCGGCTGGCTGCCCTCCAGACCGGGGAAGTCAACCTCATCGTTGATCTGCCGCCGGACAATGTAGAGGGTCTGGAGAACGACCCGAACATCGACGTTCTCAAGCAGCCCGGCATTCACTTCTGGTACGTCGGCCTCAATACGCAGAAGCCACCTCTTGACGACGCGGGGGTGCGACAGGCTTTCGCCTACGCCATAGACAAGGAAGCAATCACGCGGGATGTGCTCCGAGGGACGGGCGAAGTGGCGAAGAGCATGCTCAACCCCGGCACCTGGGGATTCGCGGAGGACGTACCAGCGTATGAGAGAGACGTGGAAAAGGCCAAGCAACTCCTGGCGAAAGCCGGATACCCGGATGGCTTCGAAATTACCATGTGGGTACCAGAGTCAGGATCAGGAATGCAGTCGCCGGTGATGATGGCAACGGTCGTCCAGGCCAATCTTGCTGACATCGGTGTGCAAGCGAATATACAAACCTTCGAGTGGGGAACCTTCCTCAACAATCTCAGGACGGGAGAGCAGGAAGTCTTTGTGAACTCATGGATGGCGGGACTTCCGGATCCAGACATGACTCTTTACCCCTTCTTACACAGCAGTCAGTGGGCACCGAATGGGCCGAATCGCTTCTTCTACGAGAACTCGGAAGTGGACAGACTTCTCGAGGAGGCTCGGATGACGTCCGATCAGGAGGAGCGCGCAGAGTTGTACCGCCAGGTACAGAAGATCGCTCTCGAAGAGGTGCCGTTGATTCCAGTTGAACACCAGGTTCAGACGGCCGCGATGGCGAGTAACGTCACGAACTTCGAGTTACACCCGAACTTCGACCTGAGGCTGAAAGACGTCTGTGTCGAATAAAGCCGGCACGTGAGCGCCTATATCCTGCGACGCCTGGTTCTCTTGGTTCCAGTGATGTTCGGAGTCTCCGTTGTAGTGTTCCTCGTAATGCACTTGGCACCGGGTGACCCCGCTGTCGTGATGCTCGGCCCTACTGCCAGCGAGGAGGACGTGCAGCGGATCCGAACCGACCTGGGACTCGATCAACCCCTTCCCGTGCAATACGGTAAGTGGGTGTGGAACGTCGTGCAGGGCGACTTTGGTCGCTCGATCACCATGAAGCGGCCGGTTCTACCCGAGATCTTAACGCGCTTCAAAGCGACGCTCATCCTGACGTTCGCGAGCTTAGTGATATCAACGATCATCGGTGTTGCTGCCGGGGTGATTGCGGCCGTAAAGCCATACTCCTGGTTTGATCGTGCTTCCATGTTGTTTGCCTTGCTGGGCGTCAGCATGCCGGTCTTCTGGTTAGGCATTGTGCTGATAGTCATCTTCGCCCTCAAGCTCGGCTGGTTGCCGGCAGGGGGCATGTACTCGGCGGGCTCTACGAGAAATGCCGGTGATCTACTCCAGCATTTAGTGCTGCCAGCGGTGACGCTGGCAGCCGCCTCAGTGGCGCTGGTGGCGCGCTTGACGCGTTCCTCGATGCTGGAGGTCATCCGGCAAGACTACATCCGAACTGCGCGGGCGAAGGGGTTGAGGGAAAGAACCGCGATACTGCGCCATGCGCTAAAGAATGCCCTGATCCCTATTGTCACGGTTATTGGGCTCCAGGTAGGGTACCTCCTAGGCGGCGCAATCTTGACGGAGACCGTCTTCTCATGGCCAGGATTGGGGCTCTTGATGGTGCAAGCGATTCTGGCAAGGGACTTCCCCATTGTGCAAGGTGGCGTGCTATTGATCGGCGCAACGTTTGTCCTGGTCAACCTGATTGTCGACTTGTGCTACGTCTACCTCGACCCTCGCATTCATTATTCGTAGTAGGCGTAGCGGAACGTGAAACGATAGGGCAAGGATGCAAAGGATGCAGACAGGGGGCGCCTCAGGAGAGCACTCGGCGGGAAGCATCGCCTCCGTTCGCCCGATGCTGCGGAAGAACTGGCCGGCGGTAACGGGTCTGGCCATCATGATCGGGATCCTCCTGGTCGCCCTCATTGCCCCGCTGCTGCCCTTGGCCGATCCCAACAAAATTGACACTCTCAATCGCCTGCAACCTCCCGCGACCGCCGGCCATCTCCTCGGAACCGATGAATTCGGACGGGACATCACCAGCCGTCTGATCTGGGGGGCGAGGATCTCTCTCTTAATGGGAATATCCTCGGCGCTGCTTGCCCTGTTGATCGGAGTCCTTATGGGGATGGCCAGCGGTTATTACGGGGGAGCCGTCGATACTCTTATCATGAGATCCTTGGACATCATGATGGCCTTCCCGTACATCCTATTGGCGATCGCCATCGTTGCCGTCCTTGGCCCTGGCCTTCTGAACGCGATGATAGCGATTGGGATTGTCGGCGTTCCTAGCTATGCCCGAATCATCCGGGGATCGGTGCTATCCGTGAAAGAGCGGGAGTTCGTCGAGGCAAGCCAGGCGATGGGAGCGACCAACTGGCGCATCCTCCGGCGCCATATTTCACCAAATGTTGTCGCGCCGATTATTGTGGCCGGGTCGCTGGACGTCGGTACGAAGATTATTGCCACTGCAGGGCTCAGCTTCTTGGGCCTCGGCACACAACCTCCAACACCGGACTGGGGCACGATGCTCGCAAGTGGACGGCAATTTGTCACTGTTGCCCCACATGTGGCCATTGTGCCAGGAAT